>CANAPP010000015.1 GCA_947363565.1 uncultured Lachnospiraceae bacterium
TCAAAAAACCGTCAAAGTCCTGTTCCTCAAAGACGATTTCCGCATTGTTGGATTTTTTTAATACCTTTTCTTTTGGCAGATCCACAAGCCAGCCAAAATCCTGCTGCAACGCCAAGCCGCAGGTAAAAGCAATGTTTCTTCCGTAATCCTGAAATACTTCCAGTCCGAATAAATCCTCATAAAATTTTCTTGCAGCACTGATGTCTGCCACAGAAATCACAGTACATGTATATTTCATAGTCTTTTCCTTTCCAAAGAGTATTTGGTGCTGCACCATGAGTATATTGCCGCATGCCGCCCATATAGTCAACAGTTATATTCTTCCCCTCAGCACCCCAGCCTCCCGATCAAACCAGATAACATATAGGGTGCTTATTATGTTATGGCTATTTATCAAAAAACATATTTTAGTCATTATATAGTTTGCTATACTGTTTCGGCGTAACCCTGGCATATTTTTTGAAAAAATTAGTAAAATGACTTTGGCTGCTAAAGCCAAGCTGATAGGTGATATCTAATAAATCTTCTCCAGCCTTCAACAGCTTTTTTGCTTCTGTCATTTTTATGCATTCAATATAGCGATAGGGGGATATCCCTTTTTCCCTCGTAAACATACGTATAAAATAGTACTTGCTAAAACCTGTAAAGGAACTCAAATCGGATAAAGAAATGTTGGTGGCATAATGCTTTTCAATATACTCGCAAGCACGTTCCACGTTCTCCGAAATTCCCATTTGTTCGCAATCCAATTGTTGAGAATAACCCTCAATCAGATCGCCAATAATCATGTAAAGCAATTCCTCCTTTTGCAAATCACAGTACGAGCCATTGTTAATCAAATCAATCAGCTCTTTGATTTGTGGAATAAGGTCGCTTTTATAGACAATTTGTGGTTCAAAATACGGACATATGGCGTATCCTATACACTCCAATGCCAGTCCTTCCATGCGCTTGGTCGTGATATGAAAACATCTAAAATCCAACACTTCTTTTTCCAATTCCAAACAGGTGTGATTATCATTTGGATTGAAAAGAAGCAGGTCATTTTTTCCTACCGTATACTCTTTGCCTTGACATAATACCCGTCGGCTTCCGCTTTCTATATAGCCTAATTCATAGTAATCATGGAAATGCGGAGGCAGGCTTTCTATCATTCCTGTCAGTGTTAACACCTCTATCATAAGTTTTTCATCAAAAATAATTTTGCTGCTAGAGTTATCCATAGGTCACCTCCAAAAAGTCGTCCCTATTCTATTATAACTTGTGCGCAACTCGTTTTCTTACACAATGTTGCTTTCTTGGCCTTGCTTTGTCAAACTGCTACTTAGATCCACTTTACAGCAGTCAAATCAGACCTTAACGCGGAGACTCATAGGCAACTTACTGTTGTCCCCGTCCCATGAGTAAAAGTTGCAATACTTACGTATGGTTGTTATGTCCTTTCAAATAATGTAGAGCCGATAACTGTATTTTAATTGTGTATTATCGGCTCTGCGCCTAAAGTGTATGCACTATGATATTTACTTTAGTTTCCCATCACCGACCATCAAATCGGTCATTTCTTCAATCTTTTCAAGCGGGAATGGTGGGGATGCCACAGGCTTCATAGCAATTGACATCAGCTTCATCGGGTTGTCATCAGCAGCTATTCGATTCGATGAAAGTTGACCGCATCTGCGACAACGGTGGATAATAGCCCATTCACCGCCTTTTCGTACCCATACTGCTATTGGCTCCATGATGCCGCCACAATCAGATTCACGATCACCAGGCTCTATATCCACATGGCGACTGTGTAAACAGTTTGGGCAATGATTGCGATGATCACTTCCGGCACCTGATGCTATTACTAACCTTCCACAAACCTTATAAGTAAAACTGTCGTTGCAAGCGTGAGTTCGATAGTATCCTTTTTCATATTGTTTTCTTTTATTTTCTCTATTCATAAATTTTGATTCTCCTAAAAGTTATGGTAATAATCCTTTTGGGAGGTTTGTCAGAGACTAAATTTATGCAAACCTCCCGGTTAGCATACAATCTCCGCTAAAAGTGTTTTCTTCATAAATGTCCTCCAAAATTTTATTAGTACAGCTATTCCTGAACTTTGCTAAAATCAATTCCTTCTGTTTTTCATGATGTATTTGTCAAAAGCATTCAAATGTGTTTCCGAAGATTGATGAGACTAAATACATCCTCCACGGTTTCTTCATTCCGCACATCCAGCATCAACCACTTCTGTCCATTTCCGCTCTTTGTGCTGTTGAATACCGTTTGTACATAGTCGGAGCATAGCGGCATAAGGAGTTCTGCCTCTGTAAGCTCATGACTTCCTATAACCACGAGGGCGATAAAATAGCCTTCCATCGGATAGAGCGTACAAAGGGACTTTCCGCTCTTTTTGTACTTAATATTCCAGCCAGCCTGCATGGAACAACGGCTATGTTCCATGCAAGGCTTGATCTGGTAGGCGGACTGGATACGCTCATTGAAGTCCGCCCATAACGGGCTGCCAATATATTCTGTGACCTGCTCCCACGTTGGCGGCGTTACATTTGAATAGAGCATATTCCAATCCATCCTAATTTTCCTCCTTAGCCCCGACTATCCAGCGGCAGAGGCTTGACCCAAATTTCCATGTAGGCCATGTCCTCTGCCTCCCGGTAATACTTTTCCGCAGAAAAGGGTTCCGTGGCCAGGTTGTGGTGCGGCAGCCATGTGCCAAAAAGATACTTGCTGGCCTGATCCAAAGCAACCGTTACTAAATCCTCAAATTTTTCTGCTTCAATTTTGCAAACGATGTATTCGCCTGCGGGAAGTTCTTTCTTTACGAAACCGCCCTGCAACTGGCCCGGTACATTTTTAGCAAAGCCACCTGCAAAATAGGCGAAAAGGTCTTGCGTAGCATCTTCCGTATGGGACATTCCCATTTCTACGCTGGTATCGAGGGCGGACAAAATTGAGGCTTTCTCCGTGTGATACCGTTTCCAAAGCTGACCCGGTGCATCCACGCCGGTGCTTTCGCCAGCCGGAACCTGCTCAGAAATACGAACTTCGGTTTCCAGACCAAGGTAGGTCTCCGGGGTCGCCAGCGACTTTCTCTGAATTTCCAAAACGATATCTCCCGCTAGCAACGGAACCCCTTCGTCAACCAGAACGTAGTTCATGAAAATCTCCGGCTTTTCAAATGTGTTGAGCATTGGTAAATTCCGCCTATAGTCTTCGGGAGTAATCCCATACGTTTCCTTGAAAGCCCGCGTAAAATTTGCGTGGCTGGAAAAGCCGTAGTCCAAGGCAACGTCGAGGATTCTCTGCTCGGAATTCCCCAGATGTTCAATCACCTTTGCCAAGCGGCGGAGCTTCACATATTCCTGCACCGATTTATTCACCAATCGCTTGAACAAGCGCTGGAAATAAAAAGGGGACAGGCCGACGGTGTTTGCCAACTTCTCCGTCGAAATTTCTTCAGCTAGGTGTTCCTCGATGAAAGTCAAGGATTGTTCGATTGCTTCCCATGCGTGCATTGCAGCACCTCCTATGATTGATGTTCATAGCTATGAGCAAAATGTTGTTTAACTCATCCCTATGATGCTCCCATCATACCACGTTATTTCTGGCTGGGCTTTTCACACAATGCCCTTTTGATTATGCGGCGTTGCTTGAGAGTGTCCCAACCATGAGTATATTGCCGTACACTACGCACATAGTCAAGTTGAATATCGTTCCAACTTTTTCATTACAGAAAGAGAGAAAAATTGCTCGACTTTTGATTCTCATGTAAATACACAAATTCAAAGATTGGGATACCAGCGGAGCAACTCAGACAGTCCCTCGGATTCCAGCTTTCTGACCACATAACTTAACCACTCTTCCGGTGTAGGCATATCCCCTGTGTGGGGAATTTTCTCCCATTGTGCCCGTCGTATTGGGTCTGGGTCATTCATCCCCGATTTTATTCGGGCTGAAATAATCGCCCTCATTTCTTCCACCGTAATATTCCTGTCTCTCGCCAGCTTCTCAAAAAATGTTCTATACTCTGGCATATGTCTGCCTCCTTTCGTTCCATACAAGTAGTATGCCATATCTGAGGCATAATATAAACGGTTTTATGCCCACGAAAGGATATAGTTTATCTACCAATCAAGACTATTATAACACCCTACAAGGACTTAAAATAGACATAAAGAAAGGCGGTCTATAAAAATGGATGTACAGAAACGAATTAAAAATCTGATGGAATTGAGGAGCTGGACAGACTACCGGCTGGCGAAAGAAGCGGGTCTTTCCCATTCCACAGTTACAAATATGTTCAACCGCAGCAATGCTCCAACTTTACCGACCCTGGAGGCTGTATGCAGGGCGTTTGGCATAACGCTATCTCAATTCTTTGAGGATTTTGAAGACAATGAGACGCTGCAGGAACAAAGGCTTCTATTTTCAAAATGGAGTACCTTTACCCCAGAGCAGAGAAAAATCTTGCTTGACCTTATGGATATCATAAAATGATGGAAAGCCGCAGTCGCTCCACAGCGTGGAGTCTGCGGTTTTTGATTTTGTGTTATAGTGACGCCATACAATGTCCATCTTGTCTACTCACCCCTCCTATAACAATCCTATCTCCACAACCTACCATATATCCAACCTGTCCACTCAACCCTACGCCAGTTTTTACCGTAGACCAGTTTCCAAAGAGCTACAAAACGCAAAAAATCCGGGAGCCGGAATTACCCGTCGGCAATTCCCAACTCCCGGAAACCCCTTGTTTTCTACACTTTTTTGTACTTCTATTTCTCAACTCTTGACATCAATACCACCGTCTCAACATGCACCGTATGCGGAAACTGATCCACCGCCCTCCCTTTCACCACTTCATACCCCCGCTCTCTCAGATACCTTACATCTCTAGCCAGCGTTGCCGAATCACAGCTCACATACACGATTCTTTTCGGCTTCATCTCCACCATCGTCTTAAGCAGCGTCTCCTCGCATCCTTTCCTCGGCGGATCCACGACGATCACGTCTGCGCGCGCCTTCTCCCCGCCATGGCTCTTTTCATATTCTTCATAATACTTCGGCAATACTTCCTCGGCCTTCCCCACAAAAAAATCCACATTCTCTATCCCATTAAGCCTGGCATTATCCCTGGCATCTTCGATAGCCTGAGGCACGGCCTCCACCCCATACACCTGGCACCCTTCTTTAGCCAAAAACAGGGAAATCGTCCCAATCCCGCAGTAAAGATCCCAAACTACAGGGCTTTTTCCAAAAACTTTCTTCTTTTTCTTCCCGTCTTTTACGACTGTACTTCCTAATCCCCGCAGCCCTTCCTCATTTTCATCCACTCCCGCATGCTCCATCGTTTCCTCTCTTCCAGCTACTCCCGCATATCCCGTCAATTTCTCTCTTCCAGCTACTCCCGCGTACTCCACCGCCAACCGGTAAAGCTTCTCTGTCTGCACCGGATTCACCTGGTAAAACGACAGCGGCGATATCTGATACTTCACATCTCCGATATAGTCCGTGATATACGCCTGCCCCCAGACAGGCTTTATCTCACTCCCGAGTATCACATTCGTCCTGTCCTTATTCACATTCAAGGTGATGCTCGTCATCCCATCAATCCTTGCCAGACGGCCTGAGAGCACTTCGCTGTGAGGGAGCTTGTCCGCATTCACCACCAGACAGACCATGATTTCCTTCGTCCGGAACCCATAGCGGATCAGCACATGGCGGACGGTTCCTTCATGCGTTTCTTCATTGTACGGCTTTACCTTATATTCCTTCATAAAATCAAGAATAAGCTTAAGGATCCTCTCATTTACCTCTGCACCCAACACGCAGTCCGTATTCGGGATGATGCTGTGGGTCCGCCCGGCGTAGAAGCCCGCGACAGGATTGCCTTCCTTGTCCTCACCCACGGGAAATTGAGCTTTATTCCGATAGTAAAATGGAGCGCCAAGAAAAGCGCTCTCCTCCATACCCACGATGGGTTCCATTATGCGGTCTAAGAGTTCCTCCGGCACCCCGCCGATACGGGCAAGGTTCCCTCTTACCTTTTTTTCTTTAAATTCAAGCTGCTTTTTGTAAGACATCTCCTGGATCTGGCAGCCGCCGCATTTTCGTGCCATGGGACACACCGGCGCCACCCGGTCCGGGGAAGCGCAAAGGATTTTCATAAGCCTTGCGTAACCGTAGTTTTTCTTCGCCTTCATCAGCTTCGCCTCTATGACATCGCCAATGATAGCATCCTTCACAAAAACCGTGTAACCGTCTATCTTCCCGATGCCTTCGCCATTTACCCCTATATCTGTAATCTCTATATTAAATCTATTATTTTTCTGCATATCTTGATCACTATTTCCTTTAATTCACGACCGTTCAGATATCTTGATCACTTTCCACTAATACACGACTGTTCAGATACCCTAATCGTTATTTTTTACCGCAACTGTCCAGATAGCTCACTGTTGGTTTATATCACGGTCTTTCTTAAATTCGATTCAAACAGCCGGTTATAACCCAGCCAGTCATTACTGTTCTTTTCTTTGAATATCTCCGTCAGCGTCTGCATCTTGGCATCGGCGCAGTCCGCGAAATTAAGCGCCAGAGCTTCCGCAAGCGCCGGCTTTTTCGGCGAGCCGTACTCAAGCTCCCCGTGATGAGCGATGATACAGTGCTTTAATTCGCTTGCAAGCCGCTCCGGGAAATCCGGGATACTCCTTACCGCATCGCTCATCATCTCCACGCCGATGACGATATGCCCTAAGAGCTGGCCGTCGTCGGTGTAATCATTTTCCGGGAATGCGGACAGTTCCTTAATTTTTCCGATATCATGGCAGATTGCTGCCGTGCAGAGCAGATCCCGGTTCAAGATCGGATACGCCCCGGCCATATATTCACAGAACTTCACCACACTCAGCGTATGCTCCAGAAGCCCGCCGGAGAAGCCGTGGTGGACGCTCTTCGCCGCGGAATGTGCCTTGAATTTCTTCGCAAATGCCTCATCCTTCACAAAGTAGAACTCAACTACCTGCCGAAGATACGGATTTTCTATCCTGCGGATGAAACCCAGCAGCTCTTCATACATCCCTTCCGTGCTCTTTTCTGTGGTCGGCATATAGTCTGCCGGTACATACTCTCTCTCCGCCGCTTTCCTGATCTGGCGGATATTAAGCTGGAGATTGTTATTGTAGGTGATGACATCCCCAAAGACCTCGATAAAGTCATTCTCCGCGTAATCAGCGATTCCTCCCGAATTCGGATCCCACACCTTGCCGTCAAGGGTTCCTGTCTTATCCTGCAGGATCAGGTTGTCATATGGTTTCCCGTTCCTTGTCTCTGCCGAGCGCTTACCCTTGCAGAGATAAATATTGCGTATCGTCTCTCCCTCAACGAGGGTATTAATATATCTCATTTTAAATGCCTTTCTATTTTATCTTTATTCTGCTGCCGACGGTGATCTTAAAATCAATATCCACATACTCATCCCCGGCTCCCTGCCTCAGTCCCTGAAGGGTAAACTTTTCCCCTGCGCTCTTGCGTATCAGGATACTGTGATAATTCGCCAAACTGACAATTTCCTTCCCGTCGAGCCCGACAATTATATCGCCGCTCTGGATACCTGCCGCCATCGCTGGTGAATCCGGCTCAACCTCTTTGACATAGATGCCCTTTGGCATCCCCTTCCCCATAAGCTCCTCCGACACATCCATCCCGCAGATGCCCGTATAGGGAATGACCGAACCGTTAGACAGAAGTTCTATACTGCTCTTGATGTCCGAAATGCCATATCCTACTACCCGCCGGTTCCCTTCCATGCCAAGGACTAACCGGTTGATCACACCCACAAGCTGTCCGCGGCGGTTGAAGATGGCGCCGCTCCCGCTGTCATTCCCGGCGATATTCGTACTGATGAGCTTAAAGCAGCCGTCCGAAAGCTCTATGTATTCCTCATCCACGGTGACCACGCCGAACCCCGACGCCTCATCGGCTCCGTAAGGTCTTCCCAGGACAAGCACCGTATCCCCGCTCTTCACTGAATTAGAGCTTCCGATTTCCACAACCTTGATGCCGGACCACGTAGCTTTGTCAATTTTTTCCCTGAGAACCGCATATACGCCCAGCCCCAGATTAGCATCCCGCATCTTCTCAGCCGCCGCATAACTGCTCCCGTCTGAAAATGTAACCTCTATGTGTTCCCCTTCCTTCGCTGTTACAATATCCGACAGGATCAAAAGCTCTCTTCCGTTATCCGCGATCAGCACCCCGGCCGTGCTCCCCGATATCTCCTCCTTCTTTCCCTCACCGGCAGCCCGGCTTACAGATACAATCCCCCGCTTTACCTTGATCACCTCTGTATTGAGCGACTGGAGCATCTCCCGGCAGATTTCTTCCTCTGATTTCTTTTTTTCCTCTTCCTCCGGTTCTTTCTCGGGCTGTTCTTCCTCCTCATCCTTGGGAATCTCAACCTGCTTTGGATTGTTATTTATATGCGGTTCAATCCATGGAGTAAATGCACAGAAGACGACACTGGCTGCCGCCCCGAACACTGCCCCGCTGCCAAGAAGCCGCAGAATACCGCCTTTCAGCCTTTTTCGGCTGACAGTCTCATCCTTGATAACCTCCTGTAAAAAAGAATACTCTTCGCGCCCCTTTTCCCCGTTAAGCTCTTCCTGTGGAATATTCTTCTCTTCCATTGATGCTCGCATCTCCTTTGCAATCCTTATATTAGTATACATGAAAGCCTGCAAATGTTCAATATTTATCCTTTTCTTTATTGGGCAAATAGGTTAAAATAGAATTACTGTTCACAAAAGACTTTGATATATAAGAAAGGTTTGGTGCTTAGATGAACAAAAAGACATTAACGAAATTAGAATTCGACAAAATCATAGATTTACTCACAGAACACGCTTCCTCCTTCAGCGGAAAGGAGAAGTGCCGGAGACTGAAACCGAAGACGGATATCGGAGAGATCGAAGCCGCCCAGGAAGAGACTTCCGCAGCATTTTCACGGATCGTAAAAAAGGGACGGCCCTCTTTTAGCGGCTGCAATCCAGTCAACGACTCTTTAAAGCGTTTAGAGATCGCAGGCACACTGGGAAGCGGTGAGCTTCTTCGTATCTGCAAACTGCTGGAGTGTGCCGGACGCGCGAAAGCTTACGGGCGCCGGGACAATGCTGATGAAGGCGAGGATTGCCTTGATCCTTATTTCTCCCGGCTTGAACCAGTGACTCCTCTCTCATCCGAAATCCGCAGATGTATCTTAGAAGAGGATGAGATCAGTGACGATGCAAGCTCTAATTTAAAGCATATCCGGCGTTCCATCGGGCAGATGAACGATAAGGTCCATTCCACCCTTTCCGGCCTGGTCAATGGTTCCCTGCGGACGTATCTCCAGGATGCCATCATTACCATGCGGGGAGACCGCTACTGTATCCCGGTCAAAGCCGAGTACCGAAGCCAGGTGTCCGGCTTGATCCACGACCAGTCCTCCACCGGCTCTACCCTGTTTATCGAGCCGATGGCAGTAGTGAAGCTTAACAACGACTTAAAAGAACTTTACGTGAAAGAACAGGAGGAGATCCAGATCATTCTTGCCCGGTTAAGTGCAGACGCAGCAGAACACACCGACACGATCCGCAGCAATTATTCTGTACTTACGGAGCTTGATCATATCTTTGCCAAAGGAGCCCTGGCCCTTGACATGAACGCAAACATGCCTGTATTCAATACCGAAGGGCGCATCCATATACGGGAAGGACGGCATCCGCTTTTAGCGCGCAAGACCGTGGTTCCCATTACCGTAACTTTGGGGGATACTTTTGACCTTTTGATTGTCACAGGGCCGAACACCGGCGGAAAGACCGTATCTTTAAAGACCGTGGGCCTGTTTACACTGATGGGGCAGGCCGGGCTTCATATCCCGGCTCTAGACCGTTCAGAACTTGCCGTGTTCCATGATGTATATGCAGATATCGGCGATGAACAGAGCATTGAACAGAGCTTAAGTACATTTTCCTCTCATATGACAAATATTGTCTCATTCTTAAAACATGTAGACGAACATTCTCTCGTACTTTTTGATGAGCTTGGCGCCGGAACCGACCCGACGGAAGGCGCTGCCCTTGCAGCCGCCATCTTAAACCACCTCCATGTGCGCGGGATCCGTACGATGGCTACTACACACTACAGCGAACTTAAAGTGTATGCTCTCTCCACAGAGGGCGTGGAAAATGCCTGCTGTGAGTTCGACGTAGAGACCCTTCGCCCTACCTATCATCTTCTGATCGGCATTCCCGGAAAGAGCAATGCATTCGCCATTGCAGGAAAGCTTGGACTTCCGAAAGACATCATCGACGAAGCAAAGTCACAGCTTACCGAACAGGATGAATCCTTTGAGGATCTTCTCACTGACTTGGAGTCAAGCCGCAGGACGATCGAGAAAGAGCAGTCAGAAATCGCCGCCTATAAGCGGGAGTTGGAAAGCTTAAAGCAGGAGGCAAAGAAAAAACAGGAAAAATTAGAAGAACAAAAGGAGCGGATCATACGGGAAGCTCATGAAAAGGCTCATGATATACTGGCAGAAGCAAAAGAAACTGCAGATGAGACCATGCGCAATTTTCACAAATTCGGCAAAGAAAATATCTCCGTCTCCGAGATGGAAAGAGAGCGGGAAAAACTCAGGAAAAAGATGGAAGCCGCCCGTTCAGGTATGGCAAAGGAGATTGAAAAGCCGCGCAGACAACACAAACCCGGCGACTTCAAGCTTGGAGAATCTGTCCGCGTGCTGAGCATGAACTTAAACGGAACAGTCACCTCACTTCCTGATGCCAAGGGAAATGTGTCTGTCCAAATGGGGATTCTGCGCTCTCAGGTTCATATTTCCGACTTGGAAATTATCGAGGAAAAGCCTTCATACCTGCAAAAGACCAGCGCACACACACGAAAGGGTAAGGTGAAGATGAACAAAGCCCTTTCTGTCAGTACAGAGATCAATCTCCTTGGGAAAACCGTTGACGAGGCCATCGCCGAGCTTGACAAATATCTTGATGACGCCAGCCTTGCACACTTAAGCTCTGTGCGTATTGTACACGGAAAAGGTACAGGTGCACTGCGCTCCGGAATCCACAATTACTTAAAGCGTCAAAAACACGTAAAATCTTTCCGGCTCGGCGCATTCGGCGAAGGTGACGCAGGCGTGACGATCGCAGAATTAAAATAACAGGAGGACACTATGGTAAACAAACAAAAAATCTTAATTGTAGATGATGATGAAAATATTGCAGAGCTGATCGCCCTCTATCTGACAAAAGAATGCTTTGACACAATGACCGTCAATGACGGGGAACAGGCTTTGGTCGCCTACGACACCTATCAGCCCAATCTGATCCTCTTAGACCTGATGCTCCCGGGGATTGACGGCTATCAGGTATGCCGGGAGCTGCGCACACGCTCCAATGTACCGATCATCATGCTCTCCGCCAAGGGAGAGATCTTTGACAAAGTTTTAGGGCTTGAGCTTGGCGCCGACGATTATATCATGAAGCCTTTTGATTCTAAGGAGATGGTTGCCCGGGTAAAAGCCGTGCTGCGCCGTTACCACGCTGTCCCGAAAGCGGAAGCTCCAGCGGCAGACAAAGGCAAATGTGTGGAATATCCGGGGCTTACCGTCAACCTGACAAATTACTCTGTCATTGTAGACAACCGGAATGTAGAGATGCCGCCGAAGGAGCTGGAGCTTCTTTATTTCCTTGCTTCTTCTCCGAACCAGGTATTCACCCGCGAGCAGCTCTTAGACCAGATCTGGGGCTACGAATATATCGGTGATACCCGGACCGTGGATGTCCATATCAAGCGGCTCAGGGAAAAGATCAAAGACCACAGCGGCTGGAGCCTGAGCACAGTGTGGGGCATCGGATACAAATTTGAAGTAAAATAAGGGGGATATCCTTAAGTTTATGAAGAGTACACTGTATTTAAAGTTCATCATCATATACTTTATCTTTGGTTTCTTAAGCATTTTTACTGTAGGTGCCTTGGCAACCGGATTATTCTCGTCGCCCTTAAATCACGCGATCGCCTCGAATCTCTATAAAGAGGCGAACCTGGTAGCTACCGATTATCTGCCAAAATACTTTTCCGAGCAGGTATCACTGTACAATGTACACACACAGATTGACGGGATGAAGACCCACTTAGATGCCGCAGTCTGGTTTGTGGACAGGGAGGGAAGCCTTATCACCTCCTCCCAGTCGGAGGAATATCCCCTGGCCCCTTACCAGATTGCTGACTTTAATCCTGCGGAGATTGGCAGCTCCCAATACAATATCGGCGATTACCACGGATATTTCACAGAGGATGTCATCACCGTCATCGCACCTGTCATTTACGAATATTCACCGAAAGGCTATCTTCTGATCCACAAAGACTTATCTGACACAGAATATATGGAAGATCTGTTTCTTCGGACAATTTACATTACTGTCACTGTAATCTATATCTTGTCCTTTATGATCCTGCTTGCTTTCCGATTCTTTGTCTATCTTCCGCTCAGCAAGATTACCGAAGCTGCAACACAGTATGCCTCCGGCAACCTGGATTACGAAATCCCGGTAACAACGCAGGATGAGATGGGCTATTTGTCGGCATCCTTAAATTACATGTCCTCCCAGCTCCGGGATATGGAGGATTACCAGAAGAAATTCGTGGCAAATGTCTCCCACGATTTCCGCTCACCCTTAACCTCCATCAAAGGCTACGTGGAAGCTATGGCAGACGGAACGATTCCGCCGGAACTGCACGAGAAATACTTAAAGATCATCCTGTTCGAGACAGAACGGCTCACTGACCTGACCCAGGATCTTCTCACCCTGAATGAGTTTGACACGAAGAACCTTCTTCTGAACCGAGAGAGATTTGACATCCATGAGATGATCAAAAACGTGGCTGCCTCTTTTGAGGGAACCTGTACCCAGAAGAAAATCTCCATTGAGCTTGTCTTTGCCACCAAGCACTTAGAGACTTTTGCCGATAAGCGGAAGCTCCAGCAGATTCTATATAATCTTTTAGACAACGCGATTAAATTCAGCGACCCGGAATCTTCGATAAAGATTGAGACTACCGAACGGGGTGATAAGATCTACACCTCTGTCAAGGACGAAGGCCCGGGAATCCCCAGGAATGCCCTGAATAAAATCTGGGAGCGCTTTTATAAGTCCGACCTCTCCCGGGGGAAAGATAAAAAAGGCACCGGACTTGGGCTTGCCATCGTCAAGGAGGCCGTGCAGGCCCACGGGGAGAACATTAACGTGATCAGTACAGAAGGTGTTGGGACAGAGTTTATCTTTTCCCTTCCAAAAGCATAAAAATAAGGAGCTGCATACCACATATGGTTTCAGCCCCTTTCTTTTTTCTACTCTTCCGGAACTACAATCAGATCCTTGGTAAAGCTGTTCAATACTTCACAGCCGTCCTCTGTAATAATTACAAGATCTTCGATACGTACACCGATTCCCTCGTCAGCAAGGTAGATACCCGGCTCTACGGAAAAACACTGTCCAACTTGGATGATATCCTCATTTACAGAGGAAACATCACCGAACTCGTGATCTTCAAGTCCGATAGAGTGCCCGGTCCTATGTGTAAAGTACTCACCATAGCCCTTCTCTTCAATGTAATTCCTTGCCGCAAGGTCAACATCGCACATTCTGTTGCCCGGTTTTGCTGCCTCGATACCGCGTCTGTTCGCCTCTACAACAATGTCATAAATCTCTCTTGCACGGTCAGATACCTCTCCGATAAATACGGTTCTGGTCATGTCCGATGCATAGTTATCCTTGAAAGCTCCGATGTCAAGAATTACACAGTCGCCGCGCTTACCCTTGGAATCATCTGTTACATGATGCGGGTCAGCAGCGCCCTTTGCATAAGCAGTGATCGGGTCGAAGGATACATCCTCACAGCCAAGTTCTTTATAGATCTCGCGGATCTTATTGTTCAACTCTCTCTCGGTCAGTCCCTTAGATACCCACGGAATCAGCTTTTCCATAGCGATATCATTGAGCCTTGAGGATTCTCTCATCAGTTCTTTCTCTTTCTCATCCTTGACCATACGGATATAGTCAACAATCGGAGAAGCGTTCACAAATTTGCTTCCGCCGCCTAACTCCTGCAGACGAATCAAAAATCTTGCCGGCCATGTCTTATCGATACCCATAACCTTATCTTTCTCAACAAATCTGCTCAAGATCTCTACGCCGTCCTCAATGTCATCATACCAGACAAGTTCTACCCCCAAATCCTTCTCCTGCGGGAACAGCTTATTGATCACCAGTTTATGGTTTCCGTTAACATTCAGATATAATGCTAATAACCTCTCTCCCGGAATGATCCATTTCCCTGTCAGATAAAAGATCGCAACCGGATCAGATATGATCATCTGTGGTACTTCGTGCTCCTCCATTGACTTCAATACTCTTGAAACTTTTCCTTGATCCATTGTTACCCCAACCTTTCTATAAGTATTTAGATAGATAAACCGCATAATCCCCGGCGGTTTACATTAATTCTATTATAGACCGCAGTACAATAAAAGTCAATCCGAACGGGACATGTATTATTTTTCATCCAGCGCCTGCCGTGCCTTTTCTATCTCTTCTTTATCTGTACGCAGGATATGATACTCACTGAATCCAGGAACTCCCATATTCACTCCCTGTTTACGATAAATCATACCGCTGTTTACCGCCCGTTTGCCGGACAGATGAAAACTGGCTGCGTTCGCCGCCTTCCTCATCCGCCGGATAACCTCTGCATTCACCCCTCCCCCTGCCAAAATCTCTATCCTGTCTCCTGCCTGTGCGATCAGTTTTTTAAGAACCTCAGTCCCTTCTGTACATACTGATGCCTGCCCTGAGGTGAGAATTGTATCTATCCCCAGACAGACCGCCTGTTCCAGGGTGCCATAAGGATCTTTGCACACGTCAAACGCCCGGTGCAGGGTAAACGTTAAGGATCCGGCGCATTTCCTCAGTTCTTCCATCCGTTTTCCGTCCAGTCCCCCATCCGCTGTCAGACATCCGGCGACTATCCCGTCGGCCCCCAGATCCCGGAACATTAAAATATCTTCCCTGAGCATCTTAAATTCTGCTTCTGTATACAGAAAATCCCCGAATCTCGGGCGCACCAATACATTCAGTTCTATCCCGCACGCTTCCCGAATCTGTTTAAACTGGCTGACTCCGGGAGTTGTGCCGCCGATGATGAGATTCGCACAGACCTCCAGGCGGTCTGCTCCGCCCGCTTGCGCGATCAAGGCAGACTCCACAGAATCAACACACACTTCTAATCTCGATTTCATATCCATATATAGCTTCTCTTTCTTTATTCCCGCAGGCAACAAGCCAGGCGGACATGCCGGCATGTCCATTTGGTATCTGCCGCAAAAGGAGCTGCCCGGTACAGGCAGCCCCTTGATCATTCTGGTTTCTTTTATCTGTCTATTCTTCTGCGAAATCAATAACTGCTTCGGCTTCTTCCACAGCTTCTTCTTCCTCTGCTTCCGTCTCCATCAGCAGTTCTTCCTCTATCTCTTCGTCATCGCTGAAAATAATCTCATCATCCATCATAAATTCAGAATCCAGCCGGATATCACGGTATTTTCTCATGCCTGTACCTGCCGGGATATGCTTGCCGATGATGACATTCTCCTTAAGGCCCACAAGCGGATCTACCTTGCCCTTAATTGCAGCTTCCGTAAGAACCTTCGTCGTCTCCTGGAAGGATGCGGCTGACAGGAAGGAATTGGTCGCAAGAGACGCTTTGGTGATACCAAGCATGATCTGCTCGCCCGTAGCCGGCTCTTTTCCCTCTTCGATCAGTGCCCTATTGGTATCCTCAAATTCAAGGATATCCACATTCGTCCCTGGAAGGAATTCGCTGTCCCCGGCTTCCTCCACACGGATCTTTTTCAGCATCTGACGGACGATAACCTCGATATGCTTATCGTTGATATCAACACCCTGCAGACGGTAAACTCTCTGGACTTCCTGGATCATATAATCCTGAACCGCACGCAGCCCCTTGATTCTTAAGATATCGTGAGGATTCACGCTGCCTTCGGTCAGCTCATCACCGGCCTCAAGGTCTACGCCGTCTGTGATCTTGATCCGTGAACCGTAAGGAATCAAATATGCTTTTGATTCACCGGTCTCGTTATTCGTAACGATGATCTCCCGCTTCTTTTTTGTGTCGTTAATGTTCGCTGTTCCGGCAAATTCAGTAATGATCGCAAGACCCTTTGGCTTTCTCGCCTCAAAAAGCTCCTCGACACGAGGAAGACCCTGTGTGATATCATCACCGGCAACACCACCTGTATGGAAGGTACGCATCGTAAGCTGTGTACCAGGCTCTCCGATAGACTGTGCAGCAATAATACCAACTGCCTCTCCCACCTGGACCGGTTCTCCTGTCGCCATGTTGGCGCCATAACATTTTGCACAGATCCCATTGTGGGAACGGCAAGTCAGAATCGTACGGATCTTAATCTTTGTCAACGGATCACCGTTCTTATCCACACCGTTTTTCATAATGAGTTCCGCACGCTTCGGCGTTACCATATGATTTCTCTTCACCAGGACATTTCCGTCCTTATCTACAATATCTTCACACAGATAACGCCCGGTAATACGCTCTTTAAGACTCTCAATCTCTTCATTGCCGTCAGTAAATGCTTTCACATACATTCCCGGAATCTCTGCATCCTTCTCCACACAGTCAACCTCATGGATAATAAGTTCCTGAGACACGTCAACAAGACGCCTTGTCAAATATCCGGAATCGGCTGTACGAAGAGCGGTATCAGACAGACCTTTACGTGCGCCGTGGGCAGACATGAAATACTCCAAAACGTCCAGTCCTTCACGGAAGTTCGAACGAATCGGCAACTCGATAGTACGTCCGGTCGTATCTGCCATAAGACCGCGCATACCTGCAAGCTGTTTGATCTGCTTATCAGAACCACGGGCTCCAGAGTCCGCCATCATGAAAATATTGTTATATTTATCCAGACCGGAAAGCAGCGCCTCAGTAAGTGCATCGTCAGTTGCCTTCCATGTCTCTACAACTTCTTTATAACGCTCCTCCTCGGTAATGAGGCCGCGCTTGAAGTTCTTGGTGATCTTATCTACCGTATCCTGCGCCTCCTGGATCATCTGAGGCTTCTGGGGCGGTACGGTCATATCGGAAATAGATACCGTCATGGCCGCTCTGGTAGAGTATTTGTAACCGATAGACTTAACAGCGTCAAGTACCTCTGCCGTAGCAGTTGAGCCATGAGTATTGATTACTTTTTCAAGAATCTGTTTCAACTGCTTCTTTCCGACGTGGAAATCTACTTCGAGAAGCAGTGCATTCTCTGGATTCTCACGGTCTACGAAGCCAAGATCCTGCGGGATGATTTCATTGAATAAAAATCTTCCCAGCGTTGACTCTACATTACCTGTCTTTACTGTACCATCAGCAAATGTCTTCGTCACACGCACCAGTATCTTAGAGTGGAGCGTGATCGCATTATTCTCATAAGCGAGAATCGCTTCATTGACATTCTTAAATACCTTGCCCTCGCCCTTAGCTCCGGGTCTTTCCTGTGTCAGGTAATAGATACCAAGTACCATATCCTGAGAAGGAACCGCCACCGGGCCGCCGTCGGAAGGCTTTAACAAATTGTTGGGCGACAGCAGCAGGAATCTGCACTCTGCCTGCGCCTCAACGGATAACGGAAGATGAACCGCCATCTGGTCGCCGTCGAAATCGGCATTGTACGCGGTACATACCAGCGGATGAAGCTTGATCGCCTTACCTTCTACAAGAATTGGCTCAAATGCCTGGATACCAAGTCTGTGCAGAGTAGGGGCACGGTTTAACATAACCGGATGCTCTTTGATCACTTCCTCGAGCACGTCCCATACCTCCGGCTGGAGACGCTCCACCATCTTCTTTGCATTTTTAATATTATGCGCAGTTCCGTTCTGCACAAGCTCCTTCATCACAAAGGGCTTGAACAGCTCGATCGCCATCTCTTTCGGCAGACCACACTGGTAAATCTTAAGCTCCGGTCCCACAACGATAACCGAACGGCCGGAGTAGTCAACACGTTTTCCGAGAAGATTCTGACGGAAACGGCCGGATTTTCCCTTAAGCATGTCAGAAAGAGACTTCAGCGCACGGTTACCAGGGCCTGTCACCGGACGTCCGCGGCGCCCGTTGTCAATCAGCGCATCTACTGCCTCCTGAAGCATCCGCTTTTCATTTCTTACAATAATGTCCGGCGCTCCAAGCTCAAGGAGACGTTTCAGTCGGTTATTTCTATTGATGATCCTTCTGTACAGATCATTAAGATCGGAAGTCGCAAACCGACCGCCGTCAAGCTGTACCATCGGACGAAGATCCGGCGGTATCACCGGAATATTAGTCATGATCATCCACTCCGGCTTGTTGCCCGACTCACGGAAGGCTTCAACCACCTCAAGGCGCTTCACAATCCTTGCGCGCTTCTGTCCGGTTGCTCCCTTAAGTCCCTCTGACAACTCTTTATATTCCTTTTCCAGGTCAATGGCCTGCAAAAGCTCCTGGATCGACTCCGCTCCCATGCCTACACGGAAAGCATTACCGTAGGTCTCCCTTGCCTCTTGATACTCCTGCTCTGACAGCACCTGCTTGTACTGAAGCTCTGAACTTCCTTTATCCAATACGATATAGGACGCAAAGTAAAGCACCTTCTCCAAAGTCCTCGGAGACAGGTCAAGGATCAGCCCCATACGGCTCGGAATCCCCTTAAAGTACCAGATATGCGACACCGGCGCTGCCAGCGCAATATGGCCCATGCGCTCACGGCGCACGCTGGATTTGGTAACCTCAACGCCGCACCGGTCACAGACAACACCTTTATAGCGTATCTTTTTGTACTTTCCGCAGTGGCACTCCCAGTCCTTGCTCGGTCCGAAGATCTTCTCGCAGAATAACCCGTCCTTTTCAGGCTTCAGTGTTCGGTAATTGATCGTCTCCGGCTTCGTCACCTCGCCCTTAGACCATTCCAGAATCTTATCGGGTGATGCCAAACCTATCTTGATCGCATCAAAAACCATTGGCTGAAATGTTTGCTGGTTATTATTTTCTGGCATATCGGCACCCCTCTCTACATATCATCTGATAAATCATTATATGCATAATCGTCAGTTTCCTCAAAATCCATGTCGAAATCATCTTCGTCCTCTTCCTCTGACTCGATATCGACAAGCTCCTCTCCCTGGAATTCCTGCTCTGTATATCCCTGCTGTCCGAAATCATCCTCATCGTTGTACTTTCTGTCTCCTTCGATCAGCGAGCGGAAATCTGTCTCGCCCATGTCAACAGTTTCCATGATCTCGACCTCTGTATTATCGTCACGGAGTACCCGCACGTCAAGTCCAAGAGACTGCAGCTCCTTAAGAAGTACTTTGAAGGACTCCGGAATACCCGGCTCCGGAATATTTTCTCCCTTGATGATCGCCTCGTAGGTCTTCACACGTCCCACAACGTCATCGGACTTCACCGTAAGAATCTCCTGCAGTGTATAAGATGCACCGTAAGCCTCAAGTGCCCACACCTCCATCTCACCGAAACGCTGTCCGCCAAACTGCGCTTTACCGCCCAACGGCTGCTGTGTTACCAGTGAGTAAGGGCCGGTAGAACGAGCATGGATCTTATCGTCAACAAGGTGGTGAAGCTTCAGGTAATGCATATGTCCGATAGTAACCGGGCTGTCAAAATACTCTCCTGTCCTTCCGTCGCGCAGGCGCACCTTTCCATCTCTGGAAATCGGAACACCTTTCCATAGTTTTCTATGCTCACGGTTTTCCGACAGATACTTCATTACATCTGGAAGCAACTCTTCCTTATGCTTAGCTTCAAACTCTTCCCAGCTCAAATTAACATAATCATTAGCCAGGTCAAGGGTATCCATAATGTCGTTCTCATCCGCACCGTCAAACACCGGCGTAGCGATATTAAAGCCCAGCGCCTTTGCTGCCAGCGACAAATGAATCTCCAACACCTGCCCGATATTCATACGGGACGGCACACCCAGAGGATTCAGCACGATATCAAGCGGGCGTCCATTGGGAAGGAACGGCATATCCTCCACAGGAAGCACACGGGAAACAACACCCTTATTACCATGACGTCCGGCCATCTTGTCTCCAACAGATATCTTTCTCTTCTGTGCGATATATATTCTTACCGACTGATTAACTCCCGGTGAAAGCTCATCGCCGTTCTCTCTGGTAAATACCTTGGCATCTACAACGATTCCGTATTCACCATGCGGAACCTTGAGGGAAGTATCTCTTACCTCCCTGGCTTTCTCGCCAAAGATTGCACGAAGAAGCCTCTCCTCTGCGGTAAGCTCTGTCTCTCCCTTAGGAGTGACCTTTCCAACCAGGATATCTCCCGCACGCACTTCTGCTCCGATACGGATGATTCCTCGCTCATCCAGATCTTTCAGTGCATCATCGCCGACACCCGGAATATCACGGGTAATTTCCTCCGGCCCAAGCTTAGTATCACGGGCTTCCGCCTCATATTCCTCAATGTGGACAGATGTATACACATCATCCTGCACTAACCGCTCACTGAGCAGAACGGCATCCTCATAGTTATAACCCTCCCAGGTCATGAATCCAATGAGCGGGTTCTTTCCAAGGGCCATCTCTCCATTAGCTGTAGACGGGCCGTCTGCGATCACATCTCCCGCTTCTACCTTGTCGCCTTTAAATACAATCGGTCTCTGGTTGTAGCAGTTGCTCTGGTTACTGCGAAGGAACTTCGTCAGCTTATATTTTTTCGTACTGCCGTCATTCTGCCGGATAATAATCTCTTTAGACGTAGAGCGCTCAACAACGCCTCCTTCTGCAGCGACGATGCACACTCCTGAGTCAACCGCGGACTTCTCCTCCATGCCGGTTCCTACTACCGGAGCTTCAGTCATCAGAAGAGGAACTGCCTGACGCTGCATGTTAGAACCCATCAGCGCACGGTTAGCATCATCATTCTCAAGGAAAGGAATCAAGGCTGTTGCCACCGAGAATACCATCTTCGGGGACACGTCCATATAATCAAACATTTTCCGCTCATACTCCTGCGTCTCCTCGCGGTAACGTCCGGATACATTCTTGCGGACAAAATGCCCTTCCTCATCTAACTGCTCATTGGCCTGGGCAACATGGTAATTATCTTCCTCATCAGCCGTCATATAGACAACCTCATCGGTAACAACCGGATTTGACGGATCATCATGGTTAATCTTACGGTAAGGCGCCTCCACAAACCCGTACTGGTTGATCCGCGCGTAACATGCCAGCGAATTGATCAGACCGATATTCGGACCTTCAGGCGTCTCAATCGGGCACATTCTTCCATAATGGGAATAGTGTACATCCCGGACCTCAAATCCTGCACGGTCTCTGGAAAGACCCCCAGGACCGAGCGCGGACAAACGTCTCTTATGGGTCAGCTCACCGAGTGGATTGTTCTGATCCATGAACTGGGAAAGCTGCGAAGAGCCAAAGAACTCCTTCACCGCTGCCGTTACCGGCTTTATATTGATCAATGACTGGGGAGAAATCCCCTCTAAGTCCTGTGTCGTCATCCTCTCGCGGACTACTCTCTCAAGCCTTGACAGACCAATCCTGTACTGGTTCTGCAAAAGCTCTCCAACTGCACGGATACGTCTGTTGCCAAGATGATCGATATCATCATCATTGCCAAGGCCGTACTCTAAATGCATATTATAATTGATGGACGCAAGTATATCTTCCTTAGTAATATGCTTCGGGATCAAATCATGGATATCCCTTCTGATCGCATCCTTAAGCTCATCGATATCCCCTGCCGTCTCCTCCAAAAGACCTGCCAGCACCGGATAATATACAAGCTCTGTCACACCGACCTCCTTCGGGTCAATGTCCACAACTGACGTAAGGTCGACCATCATATTAGAAAGAACTTTGATATTCCTCTCTTCATCCAGCCGTTCAATCCATACATAAGGAACTGCCGCATTCTGGATCTCATCAGCAAGCTCTCTCGTCACCTTAGTTCCTGCCTCGGCAATCACCTCTCCAGTGATCACACTGACTACATCTTCAGCAAGGACCTGCCGGTTGATCCGGTTCCTGAGCAAGAGCTTCTTATTAAACTTATAGCGACCTACCTTCGCCAGATCATAACGCCTTGGATCAAAGAACATACTGGTGATCAGGCTCTCCGCACTGTCAACCGCCAAAGGCTCACCCGGACGGATCTTTTTATATAATTCCAAAAGACCTTCCTGATAATTTGTAGCCGCATCTTTCTCAAAACTTGCCAGGATCTTCGGCTCCTCACCGAAAATCTCAACAATCTCTGGATTAGTACCGATACCCAGCGCACGGATCAATACAGTAATCGGCACCTTTCTCGTTCTATCTACTCGTACATAAAAAACGTCATTGGAATCCGTCTCATACTCTAACCACGCTCCACGGTTAGGAATGACAGTGGATGAATACAGTTTCTTTCCTAATTTATCATGGGCAATCGCATAATAAATACCCGGAGAACGTACTAACTGACTTACAATAACACGTTCAGCCCCGTTGATCACAAAAGTTCCGGTACTTGTCATCAGCGGCAAATCTCCCATGAAGATCTCATGTTCATTAATCTCGTCTGTTTCTTTATTGTGGAGCCTTACCCTTACCTTCAGAGGTGCAGCATAAGTCGCATCACGTTCTTTACACTCTTCGATCGTGTACTTTACGTCATCCTCGCACAGTGTGAAATCAACAAATTCCAGACTTAAGTGACCGCTGTAATCTGCAATCGGTGAAATATCATCAAATACTTCTTTTAATCCTTCGTCAAGAAACCAATGATAGGAATCTTTCTGGACTTCAATCAAATTCGGCATCTGAAGAACTTCTTTTTGTCTGGAATAGCTCATGCGGGAACTTTTTCCACTTTTAATGGGACGAATTCTGTTTTTCTCCATATTGACGTTTCACTCCTCGTTTATTTTTTTGTGGGCAGCGAATTGCCCGTAAATCGTGCACTTCCACAAACTTCACTATTTGTCAAGTTGTTTTTTCATGTAAATTCACGGCATAACTTTCCACAATAGCGCATTTTTTATAATAGCACAGTCTTGTCAAGCTTGTCAACAGAAAAACTCTCAATTTTTACCATATATTAAGGAAATAATAAGACAGCAACAATAAGGCATTCATTTCCAAACAGTACCCACAGATAAGATGGCATTTTCCCCCGGTTCATGTTATACTGGTATAAGAGAATTTATGGAGGATACTGTTATGGACACTTTGCAAAGCTCTTTTGAAAACATGGAGACCGTTATTAATGAAGGGCTTCGCATTGCCCTGATGGAAAAGACGCCGGACCGTTCCCTTAAGGTGCAGTTAGAGTACCTAGGGAAAGCTTTAAATGGGGAGAGGACCTATATTTTTGAGCGCAACGCGGCCGGCTGCGACGATAACACTTACGAATGGGTGGCCGACGGGGTGCAGCCGGAAAAAGAGAATCTGCAAAACCTTCCCCCGGAAATATGCGCGGGCTGGTACCAGAAGTTCAGCGTCGGCAAGCAGATTGTCCTGAAAGACTTAGAGGATATCCGCCAAAGCGACCCTATTGTGTACGAGACGCTGAAACGGCAGGATATCCATTCCGTTGTCGTGGTCCCGCTCTATGACGACGGCAGGATCATCGGCTTTTACGGGGTAGACAACCCTCCAGTAAAATCAATAGACTATACCTCAAATATGCTGCAGATTGCGGCGCACTTTATCGTCTCATCCCTGAGGCAGCGCAATCTGGTCAGGGAACTGAAGAACCGGAGTTACGATGTCCTAAGCAGCCTCAATGTAGACTATGTAGGCATTTACCAGGTGGACTTTGATACCGGCAGATGCGAGACCTACCGGGAGTCGGAACGTCTGCAGACGAGACAGGATGTGAATTTCGAGGACGGTTACGAGGAGGCAATGGAGCGGTATATCTCCTTATACATAGAGCCCCGAGACCGGGAGCGCATCCGCGTAATGACCGAGAAAAGCCGTGTTCTCGCCGAGCTTACGACAAAAAATAAATTTTACATCCGATATCAGGTAATGGATAACCCGCAGGGCGTGAAAAATGTTGAACTCCATTTTTCCACTCTGGAAAATGAAAAAGGCAAAAACACTGTAATCTTCGCGTTCCGTGATATCAACGCCGTGGTGGAGCAGGAAGAGAAATACAGGCTGGAGGCGCGGCGGGATATCGAGACCATTCTGGAAGGGGCAAGAACCGGGATTTGGACCATCGAGCTGGAGAAAGGCTGCGCTCCCAGGATGTACGCCGACAAAACCATGCGGATGCTGCTCGGCGCAGGCGAAGATATCGAGCCAGAAGACTGCTACCAAATCTGGTTTCAGAATATCGATTCCAAATATGTGGACATCGTACAGCAGGCGGTGCAGGAAATGCTGGACACTGGGCGCAGCGAGGTCGTTTACCCATGGAACCATCCGACGCTTGGCAAAATCTACGTCCGCTGCGGCGGCGTACCCGACAGGAAATTCCAGAAACCGGGAGCCTGTCTGAACGGATATCACCAGGACATTACAGAAACCATGGCAACACGCAAAAAGCAGGACCAGTCCATTATGGAGCTGCTGGAAAAGGTAAGGCAGGCGAACTCCGCAAAAAGCAAATTCCTTTCCCATATGTCGCACGATCTCCGCACGCCCATCAACGGGATTCAGGGGATGCTTACGATTATGGAAAAAAGCCAGGACAACCCTGCAAAGCAAACGGAATGCAGGGAGAAAATCCGCGTGTCCGCAGAGCATCTGCTGTCTCTTGTCAACGATGTGCTTGAGGTCAGCAAGCTGGAAAGCGGACGCCCCTTTGACGCAGACGAGCCCTTCGACCTCCACAAACTGCTGGAGGAATGCACCGCGTCGCTTTCTCCCCGGGCTGAGGCCGCCGGCGTCCATCTGAAGAGCGGGCTTGAGCTGACGCACAGAAAATTGATTGGGAATCCTTTGTACCTCAATCAAATCTTTTCAAATATCATTGACAACGCCATCAAATATAACCGGCAAAACGGAACGGTTTTTGTCAGCGCAAAAGAACTCTTTTACAAAAACGGCATCGCAGGTTATCAATTTACTGTGGAAGATACGGGAATCGGCATCGGAGAAAAGTTCAAAGAGCATATTTTCGATGCGTTTACCCAGGAACATCAGGACGCAAGGACAGACTATAACGGCACAGGCCTTGGCATGTCCATTGTAAAAAGGCTGGTGGACCATATGGGCGGTACGATTGAGCTGGAAAGCCGCCTCGGAAAAGGAACGCTGATCCGCATTGCCCTGTCTTTCCAGACCGACACCGAACAGATGCATAAAATGCCTCAGACGGAAGAAGAGTGCGGGGATATTTCCGGATTGCATGTCCTTCTGGTGGAAGATAATGAGATTAACTGCGAAATCGTGCAGTTTATCCTGGAGGATGCCGGCGCAGCAGTCGTCACCGCCAAAGACGGAAAGGCTGCGGTAGATGCCTTTGCGGGTTCAGAGCAGGGAGCCTTCGACTGCATCCTCATGGATCTGATGATGCCCGTCATGAGCGGACTGGAGGCAGCCCGCGTGATTCGCGGCATGGACAGGGCAGACGCACAGGCAACGCCCATCATCGCTTTGTCCGCAAATGCTTTCGAGGAAGATGTAGCGATGGCAAAAGAGGCTGGGATGGATGAACATCTGTCCAAACCGATAGATATAAATAAACTGCGCCGTACTATGTGCCGGCTGGTAAATGCAAATTAATAATATCATGTAAAAAGCAGATGCCGATGACTCTGAGGCCTGATAGATTTGTTCACTCCTAAATCATCTTCTTAAACAGCAACTGAGAAATCGCATCTGCTGAACATAAAAAATCCTTGATTTCTTTTCCCCGAAAGCCTATACTTTTTATATCGATGGATTTCAAACTTTCTGGCCATTCGGCCGAGAATCCCGAAAAAGCAGCAAAATACAAATGAACAAATGCAGGAAAGATATTGTATTCTGTTTCTTTCACCTATATAATAGAAATAGACATTCTCTTTCCTGCGGGAAGGAGATGCTTATGCACAAAAACATTTTTATCATGAAACCCAAAGTAGATTTCTGTTTCAAAGAACTGATGACCGATGAAGAGGTTCGGTGCGGATTTATCGCCGCCATCTTAAATCTTCCGCCAGAAAGAATCAGAAAAACCATGCTGCTCCCAACGCATCTGCGAAAAGAGTATGCCGAAGATAAGCTGGGGATTCTGGACGTACGGGTCTTACTGGAAGACGGTGTCCAGATTGATATTGAGATGCAAGTGCTGGCATTTACATACTGGACAGAACGCTCGCTGTTCTATCTGAGTAAAATGTATACAGGGCAAATCAAAACAGGCGACAGCTACAATGTCTTAAAGAAATGTATCCACATAGGTATCTTGGACTTCAATCTGTTTGAAAGCAGGGAGTTTTACTCGAGATTTCATCTCTGGGAGGACTCGCGGCGGGAACTGTATTCTGACAAGATGGAGATACATATCCTGGAACTCGCAAAACTGAACCAGTATGATTATCCAAAAACCACTCTCTTAAATTGGGCGCAATTTTTTAATGCAGAAACCAGAAAGGAGCTTGAGATGTTTGCAAAATCAGATGATTATGTACAGAAAGCTTATGATAAGCTCGTCAATATCAGCGCAGATGAACAAAAACGGCTGGAATATGAAGAAAGAGAAAAAGCACTCCGCGACCGTTCAATCCTTATAATCAGCGGCAGGGAACAGGGACTGGAGCAAGGCCGGGCAGAAGGCAGAATGGAAGGTCTGAAACTCGCCCGGGATATTCTCAGGCTGCACAAGTCAGGGGTTGCCCCGGATAAGATTGCAGATGAGTGCGGCATATCCGTGGAACAGGTAAAAGGTTTACTGGAATAGGCAACCGTCAATTCCAGTAAGTGCTTGAACTGCTGACAATTTTTTTCTCTCCGTTTTCCCCTACCGAATAAATTTCAGTCGTTTGCCACCACTGAGCACTTCTGTCATCTTCCCGGATATCCCGGGAAGAGACTGCCTTTACATCCAATTGGGGATACCTTTTTACAAGTTCCCTGAACGCTGCGGTAATCTCTTCCTCGCTTATCTGCAGTGATGCCGAAAGCATCTGCCCTGTGCATTTCCACTCGAACTCTTTATCCTTGAATTCCTGTGAAAAATAATCTTTCACATCTTCAAAAGCCGAAGAACGGTCAGACTCGCGGGTAAAAATCAAAATATCCATAAATAACCTCCCAAAATAACAACATGCTATAACAAATGATGTAAAGCCACTAATCAGCCCCTTGTCAAGTAGACAAGCGAAATATCTAAAATAAGTTTGTAATTATCCGCCATATCTGGTTCGATACGGCGGATAATTACGTTATGAAGCGTTTATTCCACGGTCAGCTTTACAATGATCCTCTACGGGCGTGTATAAGGGCAGTAATGGGGAGCCATAAAGGACTGCTCCCTGACGCTCGCCCTCTCATTGTAAAGCTGCTTTCGCGGCATAAACGCCCGTCAGGATTATGCACACCATTTTGCTTTGTATGCGTTAATCCGTTTGTTTTCTGCGATGGGATACTGTGCCGGGTTCTGTGCTGATAAAGCCGCCTTTCTTACCTGTGATGGTGTTTTATAGAGAAATCTTTCCTGCGGTCTTTCTTCTGCATAAAACTTCATGTATCCATCAATTGCGGAACGAAGGGATTTTTCATCTTCTATCTTGTACATGCAGCACATTTCTGATTTTATAATCCCCCATAATCCTTCTGTGGGACCGTTGTCAATGCAGTGCCCGACACGGGACATAGACTGGTCCATCCCCTGTTTTTGGAGCATGTCCCGGAATACCCTGCTTGTATACTGGTATCCCCTGTCTGAATGGAAAATTGGTTTTGCATCCGGGTTTTCTTTGAGCGCCCGGTCATAAGTATCAAACACAAGTTTATTATCATTTCTCCCGCTCACGACATAGGCCACTGGCGAACGGTCATATAAATCAATAATCGCACTCAGATAAAGCTTCTTTCCGGTATCAGGAACTTTAAATTCAGTGACATCCGTAGCCCACTTCTCGTTTGGCCTTGTTGCATTGAAATCCCGTTTGAGCCTATTCCCGGCAGTTGATTCCGGCTGTGAGGCGCGATACTTTTTCTTCTTTCTTCGGATGGCGGAATGGATACCAAGCTTTTTCATGATCCTGTGGACACGGTTTTTGCTGTAACCCGTGTGGTTGAAATGGTTGATCCAGCCAGTCATCCGACGGTAGCCCAATATATGGCCGAAACGCCCGTCATACTCTTTTATCAGCCCTGCCAGCTTTATATTCTCTGCTTCCTGTTGTGGGATGGAACGGTGTATCCATTTATAGTAGGCAGCATGGGATATATTCAGCTGCCTGCACATCCAATTAATTCTCCAGTGCTTTTCATCATAAAAGTATTTGACTGTCAAATATTCCGGTTCATGGCGTACTTTTCCAAGCCTCACATCCTCTCGAATTCTTTCACTTTTTTAGCAGTTCAACTACCATGTCCTTTTTTTCCAACTAACGTTTTAACCGTAGATTTTCACGCCTTAAGCGTTCCAGTTCATCTACTTCATCATCTGTTTTGAGATGCCCCCTCTTATCTGCCAGCCCATCTTCACCGCAGGCATCATATTTCTTTACCCATGAATAAACCTGGCTGTAGGAAACATCATATTTTGCTGCTGTGCCCTTATAATCACGGTTATGGCTGATACAATAACGGACAATCTCCCTGCGTTCTTTCAACGTTGTTTTCCTTCGGGCTCCTGCCATATAGACCTCCTGTTTCGGATTGTAATCCTTAAGTTTTCTATTGGCATTATACTTCAAAACCCATCTTCTGAAAACCTCAGTCCCGGAGATGCCATATTTGGCGGTAATGTCCATGATGGAACCTTTTCCAGCAAGGTATTCCTCAACAGCAAGAATTTTTAATTCGGAGGAATAGCTTTTATTGTGCATGGAATTGGAAAAAGCCTCAGAACCCGTTGCCTTGTACATGGCAACCCACTCATTCAGTGATGAAGAGGAATGATTTTTCTCATTGTATGTTATTCCATATTTTTCACAAACTTGGGCTGCTGAATATTTCCCTGACAGAAAATCTTCGCATGCCCTGATTTTAAGTTCCGGTGAATACTTTGGTTTGGACATAAAAAACACCTCTTAAGCAGACTTTGGTTATTTCCCCTGTCTACTTAAGAGGTATCATATCACACATAATCAATGTCGGCTTTACACCATAATTTTATATTGTATACAATACAATTTTCAGCCCTGGCATTTCTCCGTCATTACTTCGTCAATACCGTCTCCACCGCCGCTTTCCATCCGGCGTACTTTTTATCCCGGACTTTTATTTCCATCTCCGGCTCATACTTCACTCTTTTCAGTTTTCCAAAGATGCTCTCATCCCACACGCCGAGCCTTAAGCCCGCTGCATACGCCGGACCGATGCCGGAAAGTTCCTCGGAATCCGGTACCTGCACGGTTGCATCCGCGATATCGCTCTGGAACTGCATCAGGTAATCATTTTTCGTAGGACCTCCGTCTACCCGGAGCTCGCCCACTTTTACGCCCGCATCCTCGCTCATAGCCCTTACGATGTCGGTAATCTGATACGCGATGCATTCCACGCCTGCCCGGACGATCTCTGCCTTTCCCGTTGTCCGTGTCATACCGACGATTGCCGCTGCCGCATGGCTGTCCCAGTAAGGCGCGCCAAGCCCGGAAAATGCCGGGATCAAATACAGGGAATCATCCTTCACTGCCGCCTTTGCAAGCCCTGTCGTCTCTCCCGGAGACTGGATGAGATTCAGATCGTCCTTGAGCCACGTGATGACTGCCCCCGTGTAGTTTAAGTTCCCCTCCAGCACGTAATTTACCTTTCCGCCCATGCTCCATGCCAGGGATGTGACTACGCCGTGGGTGCTGAGCACCGGTTTCTCCCCGATATTCATCATGATCGAAGAACCTGTGCCGTAGGTTGCCTTTGTCATGCCGGACGTAAGGCACCCCTGCCCGAAAAGGGAGCCGTGGGAATCTCCAAGCACGCCGTGAATCGGCACCGGCGCGGGAAGAACACCTTCAAAATCCGTCTCCCCGAACTTCGAATCCGAGTCGCACACTTCTGCCATATTCTTTGCGTCAATCCCGAACAGCTCACAGATTTCCTCATCCCACTTCAGCTCGAAAATGTTAAATAACTGGGTGCGGGAGGCGTTGGAATAATCGGTCTTATACGCCTTTCCCCCGGTAAGCTTGTAGACAAGCCAGCTGTCAATGGTGCCATGGCAGATCTCGCCTTTTTCTGCCTTTTCTTTAGCCCCCTCCACATTTTCCAGAATCCACGCAATCTTGGACGCCGGGAAATAGGGCGACAGATTCATGCCCGTCTTCCTCCGGATATTCTCCGCCTCACCTTTTCTTTCTACCCGCTCGCAGATAGATGCCGCCCTGGCGCACTGCCATACGATGGCATTTCCGAGGGGCTCCCCGCTTACGCGGTCCCACGCCAGGGAAGTCTCCCGCTGATTGCTGATACCGATACCCGCTACCTTCGACTTGTCAATGTCCTCCGTGAGCATCCGCACCACCTCGATGACACTTTCATAAATCTCGGACGGATTGTGGGACACCCAGCCCTTTTCGTTCACAATTTGCTCATGAGGCTTGTCCGTTCGCTTGATGAGGCTCCCACTCTCGTCAAACAAAAGCGCCTTTGTTCCCTGCGTGCTCTGGTCTATACTTATAATATATCTTTCTGCCATTACATTTCCTCATCTTTCCCATCTCCGCAGCCTGTCGCCTGATATCTCTTCTGCCGCCGTACCTGCCCGCGTATTGATATCTCTTGCATGAATATCCCTGCTCCAGGCTGCTCTTATCTCTTACAATTCTGCTTTAAGCACTTCCTCCTTAAGCGGAATAGACGCTGTAGCTCCTTCTCTCGATACCGCGATTGCCGATGCCTTCGCAGCCAAAGAAAGCCCTTCTGGAACCGGCAAGCCGTCAATGACAGAGGAAATAAAGTACCCGGTAAAGGTATCTCCCGCCGCCGTCGTATCCACAGCCTTCACCTTGTAGATCCCCTGACGGTACTGCTCGTCCTTGTACTGGTACACGGAGCCGTCGCCCCCCAGCGTCAGGACTACCTTCGCCTCCGGATAAATCTCTCCTAGTTTCTTTAAAATCTTCTCTGTTTCTTTCTCGCCCGTCACCTGACCGCCTTCAATCTCATTTAACAAAAACATGGAAATCTTCCCAAAATCACATGCGTCAAGGGCATTGTCGTAAGGCGACGGATTCAGGATGATCATCATCCCCCGCTCATACGCCCGGTCAATAATGTAGTCCAGCAGGTTCACCTCATTTTGCAAAAGAAGAATGTCCCCTTTTTCAAAATTTCCAAGCACTTCGTCTACAAACGCTTTCGTGATGCTCCTGTTGGCGCCGCCGTACAGAAGGATGCAGTTCTGCCCGTTTTTGTCCACCTGGATGATCGTATGTCCGCACTTTTCCGGAATCGTCCGGATAAAATCCACATTCACGCCGCCCTCCCGGCAGGCTTCAAGAAGAACACCGCCCTCCTCACCGATCATCCCGGCATGGTAGACGTCCACTCCCGCCTTCGCAAGGGCGATAGACTGATTCAGCCCCTTTCCCCCGCAGAATACATTCATCCCCGAAGAGCAAAGCGTCTCGCCCGGCATCACCATATGGTCAACCGAATACACATAATCCAGATTCAAAGACCCAAAATTCAATACTTTCATCACAACACCTCCTGCGTCCGCACTTTTCACCCAAAAATGCAGCCGCCTTCTTTCACCATATTCTCAGCCCAAGGAACAGTTTAAAAAGCAACCCCCGCACGCAGCACAATATTCGGATAAGGCGTAAACTCCCCCGTCCGTATCACAAACTTAAGTCCCGCAGATCTCTTTTTAAGCTCCTCATGGGAAATCATCTCCGACTCCACCCCGTCAAGCTTTTCCCTAATATAAGAAAGCAGCTCCGGATTATTCTCCACAATCTCCTCAGCTAAAGTATACCCTTCCACCTGCACCTCGTCAAGAACCGCATCCATTACCTGCCGAAACGAAGGCACCCCGCCGCAAAGCGCCAGATCCACAATCTCCACGCCCTTCGGCACCGGCATCCCCCCGTCCGCGATCATAAACAAATCCTTATGCCCCAGCCCCGCAACAAGCCCCGCCAACTGAGCATTAATAATCCCTCTCTTCTTCATCCAAAACACATCCTTTCCAAAAAATCCGCTAATAGAAGGTTGCGAAACTCAAGTGTTTACTCAGGTCATTGTGCAGCTTGTATATTCCAACACAGACACGCTCCCGCTCCAAGTTTACCGCAGCGGTACATAAGCTGCCAAAATACGGCAGCTAAGTACCGGCGGTAAACTAAGGTCTGCTTATGGAATATACAAGCTGCACAATTCGGCACTGACAAATCAAAGTTTCGCAATTAACCAGCGCCCCCAAACAAACTCAACCCGCTAAAATCCACAATCTACCAAGCAGAAACCAGCGTTCCCAACAAACTCAACCCGCTAAAATCCACAACCTATGGCGCAACCCGGCTGGATTCGTATTCCTAAAGGAAACCCGTAAAAAACGTCAGCACTTGGCGAGGTTTTTTCGAGCCTAGTGTCTGCTACGTTTTTTCCCGAGCGAAAGCGTGGTTTCTGTAGGAATATGAATCCAGCCGGGCTGCTCACCAACCTTATTTGTTCTCGTTTCGTGCCTGCAATGCCATCTTCGCCTGCAGATTTCGCTGTACCTGGTCAATGATTACCGCAATAATGATCACAAGACCTCTGATAATCTTCTGCCAGAACTCTGTAACGCCGCACATAGTCATACCGTCGTTGATCACACCGATTACAAATGCGCCGACAATCGTTCCGCCGATAGTTCCGACACCGCCTGCCATGGATGTTCCGCCGAGAACGGATGCCGCGATGGCGTTCATTTCCCAGGACTCACCGGTCTTCGGCGTCGCGGATACAAGCTGTGAGGTTGCGATGATGCCGACAACCGCAGAACAGAATCCGGAGAATGCGTACACCCAGATCTTTACCCGGTCAACCTTGATACCGGAAAGCTTTGACGCCTTTTCATTGCCACCAATGGAAAGCACATGCCAGCCGAAAGGCGTTTTCTTAAGCACAAGCCCCGCTGCTACAGCGATAAGTGCAAGGATGAGAACGCCGCAGGGAACCGCTGTTCCCGCAAGGTTACGCCCGAACACTTCAAAGCCTGTATTTCCAAGCCCTTCACTTCCGGCAAGCTCGGAAAATGTCGCGCCGTTGGAACGGATATTCGCAAATCCGCGCCAGATGTACATGGTACCCAGCGTCGCGATAAACGGGGCTACGTTGAATTTCGTGATGACAAGACCGTTGATCATGCCCATCAATGCCCCCAAAAGAACCGTGATCAGCACGATCATCGGTACGCTGAAATACAGGGTCACGCCGAACATCTTAAGGGTTAAGCCCTCCTGGATCAGTCCGCCCGCGATCATGCCCGCAAGGCCCGCCACCGAACCTACGGAGAGGTCGATACCGCCTGTGATGATGACGTAAGTCATTCCGATCGCAAGGATTCCGTAAAGAGCCACATGCTTTGCAACCGTGAGGAGCGCTCCCGCACTCATAAAGTTATCTGCCGTAATACTGAAGAATATAAGCAGAATGATCAATACAATAAACGTACGACCTTTTAATATAGTCATCGCCAATTTATTATTTCCAGAATTTTGTTTCGCTGCCATAATTTAACTCTCCTTTTCTTAATGATGGCCCTTGTAGGATGCCAGTACCAGTGTGTCCTGCTCAATCTCATCACCGTAGAATTCGCCTGTCTTCAAGCCGTTTGACAGAACGATGATACGATCCGAGATCGCCACGATCTCCTGCAGCTCAGAAGAGATGACAATGATTGAAAGCCCTTCCTCCGCATACTTGTTGATGATCTCGAAAACCTCTGTCTTCGCGCCGATATCAATACCGCGGCTCGGCTCATCCATAAGCAGGATCTTCGGTGTCGTCAGGATGCCTTTTCCGATAACGACCTTCTGCTGGTTACCGCCTGACAAGGAAAGAATCGGCAGTTTCTTATCCGCTACTTTGATATGTATATCCTTGATCTGCCCGTCTACTTTCTCCCCCTCGATCTTGGAGTCGAGGAACGGACCTTTCTTGTATCTGGTCAGCGCCGACAACGAGCAGTTCTTCTCGATGTCTAATGTCTGCACAAGCCCTTGAGCCTGCCGATCCTCCGGGATCAGGGCAAATCCGTTGTCAATCTGCTGCTTGATAGACTTGATGTTAAGCTCCTTGCCCTCCATGAGAACCTGGCCCGTATGCTCCGGGTGCAGCCCCATCAGGCACTCGAACACTTCACTTCTTCCCGCGCCCATCAGGCCGTAGATTCCGAGAACCTCTCCCCTCTTCAGCTCAAAGCTTAAGTGGTCTACCAGGTACCCGCCGCCTGCCTTCGGAAGACACAAGTCTTTTACTTCCAGTACATTTTCCACCTTGGACCAATCAACCTCACGGTCTCTCGTGGGATAGGACTTAGCTCCTCCTGTCATCTGGTGGACGATCCATGACACGTCGATATCCTTTACGTCCGAATCCGCAACATACTTTCCGTCACGCAGGATGGTTACATGGTCGCCGATTTCCATGATCTCCTCCAGCCTGTGGGAAATATATACGATGGAGATTCCCGCCGCCGTAAGCTCCCGCATGATCTTAAAGAGAACCTTAACCTCCTGCTGGCTTAAGGAAGACGTCGGCTCATCCATGATGAGTACCTTAAGATCGTCCTCCACAAGGTTTCTCGCGATCTCGATCATCTGCTGCTGCCCGACTCTCAGCTCCCCGACCTTCTGGTTCAAGTCCAGGGGATGCTCTAATCTCTCAAGGACCGCCTTTGCCCCTTCCATATGCTGCTTATTGTCAAGGGCGAATTTTCCCTTGGTCTTTTCCTTGTTCATGTAAATGTTCTGGTATACATTAAGATTCGGGAACAGGCTCAATTCCTGGTGGATAATCCCGATGCCGTGCTTTCTCGCCTCGGTAGTGTCCTTAAAATATACTTCCTCTTCTCCGATATACATCTTGCCCTCATTTGGCTGCTCGATTCCGGCAATCATCTTCATCAGGGTAGATTTTCCGGCGCCGTTTTCCCCGATCAGTACATTTACCTTGCCCTTAAGCAAGTCAAAGGATACTTCATCGAGCGCTTTCGTACCGGGGTAGATCTTGCTTATCTTTTCTGCATGGAGGAACACATCCTCCCTGCACTTATATCCTTCACCCATAGTCTGCTATCTCCTTTTTGCTCTCAACACTGCCTACTTCGCCTCCAGTACAACCGGTGTGATCAGTACGTCCGTACTTCCGGAAGACACGGTAAATGCTCCTACAAACGAAACCGTCTTTCCCTGTAAGGATTCCGGCTTAACAGGCGCTACCACGTCCTCTGCCACGACCTTGTTGATGCTCTGCGACACAGCCGCCCACTCTTCCTGGTTCTTGTAGTCGCCGAACTTGATAAAGCTTAAGCAGTCGCGGATGGATGAACCTTTATATACAGGCCCGATCTGAATCTTCACTGCCTCGGAACCGGTGTAGCCGTCAAGCTTTACGGTCATGAAACCTGCCTGGGATTCTGTATTGACTTCCTCCACGGTTCCCGTTCCCTTTACCACGTAGCTCAATTCCCCGGAATCTCCCATGGAATATTTTCCGTAATCTTTCGCCAGCGCCGTCAGATCCCCGTTTGACTGAGTGAGGAATTCGGTCAGGTCAACGGCTGTCTCGTTCATCTCCGGCAGCGCGGAATCCTCCCAGATGGCGGCAACGTCGTCGCCCGCGTTAAATTCCACATTTCCGGTATACTTTCCCTCTTCCCCGATTTTTACCACCTTCACGATCCCGCATCCTGTGAACAGAGTGGATGCCGAGAGCGCAAGGGTAAGTCCAAGAGCTATTGCACGTTTTTTCATAGCTGCCTCCTTTATTTCTTTTATTTTAAATATCCTTCCCCGGGATATTTATGTTCCTGATCATTCATACTTTGCATAAAGAGTCTTGATATCATACGCAAGGGCGCGCCGCAAAAGCGCGCCCTTTCATAAAAGTCATGCCGTCTTTTCCGGCATTTCCCCAGGATTACTCTGTGAATACGAATCCAGATAATTTGTCAACGTTCTCGGATGTGATTGCGATACAGTCAATGAGCTGTTTCTCATCTGCGCCTGTAGAACCTTCCTTTAAGTACTTGTCAGCCTGTACAACTGCTGTCTCAGCGATTACTGCGAACTGCTGGAGAGCGGTACCTGTAGCGTCACCGGATTTAATGAGAGCTGCTGCCTCGTCAGAACCGTCAACACCGATAACCGGAAGTTTCTTTCCTGCTGCCTGAAGAGCCGCGCATACACCCTCTAACATAGTGTCGTTACCGCACATAACGCCTTCGATGTCCGGGTTTGCCTGAAGCATAGCCTCCATCTTGTCATAAGCCTCTGTCTTCTCCCAGTTTGCTGTCTGCTGCGCTACCATCTCCATATCCGGATACTGGTCAACAACCTCGTGGAATGCAGATGAACGAACGCCAGCGTTTGTGTCGGACTCTTTTCCTAACAGCTCAACGTATTTTCCTTTTTCACCCATAGCCTCAACGAACTTTTCAGCAATTGCCTTTGCGCCCTGGTAGTTGTTTGCAACGATCTGGGAAATGGCAACGCCCTCTGCGTTGATCTCACGGTCGATAAGGAATGTCGGGATACCAGCGTCTCTTGCTTTTTTAACCGCCTCAACGGTTGCGTCCGCACCTGCGTTGTCACAGATGATGGCTGCTGCCTTATCTGCGATCGCGCTGTCGAATAACTCTGTCTGCTTTGTCGGGTCGTCATCGTGGGATGCTGCCTTAACTTCGTATCCCAGTTCTTTTGCCTTAGCAGTAGCTGTGTCAGCTTCAGCCTTGAATGCCGGGTTGGATACAGACGGTGTGATCACATAGATGATGTTGGAGCCGCCGCCCTTTAATACTTCATCAGAACCGCTCTCTTCTTCCTCTGCCGGTGCCTCTGCCTCCGTGCTCTCTTCTGTCTTCTCTTCTTCAGCGTCTCCGCTGCTGCTGGAACACCCCATAACCATTGCTGCTACCATTGATACTGCGAGTAACATAGCTAATACTTTTTTGAAACCTTTCATTCTTTGTTCCTCCTTATGTTTTTTTAAGTATTAAATGCTCTATATCAACAGGTCCTCCCTGCCAATATCCTTCTTACTTCAAAGCCTCTTTTGCTTTCTCTGCGATGCCTTCTGCGGTCATCTTGTAATGATCAAACACTTCTTTTGAGGTCCCGGTGATGACCGGAGCGTCCGGCAGGGCAATATTTATGACCTTCTTCGGGCACTCACTTCCTACGACCTGGCTGACCATAGAGCCAAGTCCTCCGAAAGGCGCGTGCTCTTCTACCGTAACTACAGCCTTAGCCCCTGACGCTGCCTTTACGATAGCCTCGGTGTCAAGGGGTTTCACGCAGTACATATCTACCACGCCCGCGCTGATTCCCTCTGCCTTCAAAAGCTCTGCCGCGTCCTTTGCCGGTTTCACCATCTCGCCGCAGGCGATGATAGCAACGTCGCATCCCTCGCAGATTACCGTCGCCTTATCCATCTCAAAAGGAACATTGCCCTCCTCGTACACGTCGTCCACCGCATTTCTCCCCACACGGATGTACGCCGGTTTCTCGTCTTTGATCAGCTCTTTCATCAGGCATTCCGTCTGGAAATGATCGCTTGGGATGTACACTCTCATATTCGGAACCGCTGACATCGCCGCGATATCCTGCGCGGAGTGATGGCTCATGCCCAGTGCCCCGTAACTTACGCCTCCGCTGATTCCTACAAGCTTTACATTCGTATTCGAATATGCCACGTCCACCTTGCACTGCTCATAGCTCCTGGTGGAGAGGAAACAGGCCGGGGATGCCGCGTAAGGCTTTTTCCCGCATTTTGCAAGCCCTGCGGAGATGCTGACTAAGTTCTGCTCCGCAATCCCTGTCTCTACAAACTGCTCCGGCAGCTCGTTGGCAAATCCGGTGAAGGATGCACTTCCTCTTGAGTCGCTGCACAGCGCAACGATATCTTTATCTTTCTTTCCCGCCTCGACAAGTATGTCGCATATCACCTGTTTGTTTGCAATCTTAGCCACGTCTTGCCGCCTCCTTTCTCTCTGCAAGGTCTTTTCTGATCTGTTCTAATTCCTCTGCGTTCGGGACCTTGTGGTGCCAGTTTGCTTTATTCTCCATCACGGAAGAGCCTTTGCCCTTTACAGTGTTGGCAACAAGCACCGTCGGTTTTCCCTTTACTTCCTTTGCTGCGTCAAATGCCGCCTTTAACTGGTCGATATCATTGCCGTCCGCCACGTCGATGACATTCCAGCCAAAAGAACTCCATCGCTCATGCACGTCGTCATGAGCCATCACATCCTCAGTATTTCCGGAAATCTGCAGGCGGTTCCGGTCAATGACCGCACAGAGATTATCTAACTTATAGTGACTTGCCGCCATAGCGCCTTCCCACACGGAGCCTTCCGCAATCTCGCCGTCGCCCATTACGGTGTACACCCGGTAATCCTTCTTATCCATCTTTCCTGCCAGCGCCATGCCGACGCTCACCGGAAGTCCGTGTCCTAAAGAGCCGGAGTTCATCTCGATGCCCGGCAGCTTGTTGTTGGGATGCCCGATAAACTGAGAACCGAACTTGCTGAAGGTAGCGATCACGTCCTTGATGTCAAAGAATCCTTTTGCCGCCAGCACCGCGTAGTACGCCTCCACTGAGTGCCCCTTGCTCATGATAAACTTGTCTCTGTCCGGGTCGTCCATATTCTCCGGGCTGATATTCATCTGGTCAAAGTAAATTTCCGTCAAAATCTCCATAACGCTCATGTCGCCGCCGATGTGTCCGGCCTTGCCTTCCACAATCATGTCTATAACATTTTCTCTTAATTCATAAGCCAATGCTTTTAAATTTTCCATAAGATCATTCTCCTCTAAGATATGCTTTTACGTCTTCTTCAATGGGGTCATACAGGTCAGGCTTTACGCCAATGTACTTACATGCCTCGTAGAGCACCGGCACAACGTCCTTATGTATGCCTACGCAGTGGTGGATGTACGGCCCTTCTACAATCTTTGCCTCTAAGCGCTTGATATTCTCTACTTCTACCCAGAGGTAAGTGCCCATGCCCTTCGGCCCGTCAACACCCTTCGCATTTCCAAGGAGAAGGGAATACTCCCCATTGTCTCCGTCAAAGCGGCAGAGAGTCACGTCGCCGTGCTTTGCCTCCGCGGTAAGGCTTCCCGGATGGTCAAAGGCCAGCGGGTAGGTAAGTTCCGGTTTCTCCTGCGCCACGGAAATCGGCCACGGCCCGCAGTGCTGCAGCAGCTCCCCGTTCTCGATATCCGGGTGGCGGATGGTCCAGTCCGCAAAGAATCCTCTCGTCTCGTCCATGCCTGCCGCCTCTACCATCAAGGCAGTAATCGCGCCGTGAATGTCTGTCTCGCAGACAACCGGGATTCCCTTTTCATTGAGGATAGCGTTTGCCGCGCAGGGCATGATGCCAATCTCGGTCTGAAGGGCGTTCCAGCACTGGATTGCCGCCGCCTTGCAGCCGTATCTTTCTACTAACTGCTCCATAGCTACGGCGAGGGCTGCCACATTTTCTACCTCGTTGTCTTTAATCTTAACTTCCATATTTTCCCTGATATAGGAAATCATATCGGCAAGTTTCTTTCCTTCCGCCTTCACTGCCTTCATCTCTTCCGTCAGCTCCGTCATCGGGATCGGGGAGAGCTGGATGTTGAACTTTTCAAGGAGCTCGCCCTCGTTGCACATGGTTGTCCAGAAGTCGAAAGGCCTTGTGGAAATCTGCAGGATGCGGATGCTCTTAAAGGTCTTCACCACGTTGCATACTGCCAGGAAATCCCTTAAGCCCCGCTCGAATACCGGGTCATTCAGCCTGCAGTTGGTCATATAGGTAAATGGCACACGGAATCTTCTGAGCACCTTTCCCGTAGCGAACAGGCCGCACTGCGTATCCCTGAGCCTTGTTCCGTCGGCCTCCGGCCTCTCGTCGAGAGGTCCCCACAAAAGTACCGGAACGTCAAGTTCTTTTGCAAGTCTCGCACAAAGGTACTCTGTGCCAAAGTTGCAGTGGGGAAGGAACAGTCCGTCGATTCCCTCTGCCTTGAACTTCGCCGCGATTTTCTTCATATCATTGTCGTCATACAAAAGACCTTCCTCGTTGATATCGTCGATATCCACAAAATCAATGCCAAGCTCTTTCAGCCTGTCGGCGGTAAGCCCTCTGTATTTGATTGCGTCCGGCGCGCTGAAGATACTTCTTCTTGTCGGTGCATATCCCAGTTTGATAGTTGCCATTTCATCTTCCTCCTTTTTTGTTTCAGACGGCGTACCGTTATGGTACGCTTATCTATCATCCAGTACGCCTTTTGCCCTGGCTGCTTATCTTCCGCCGCCCGGCGAAGACGAACACAGATTTTCCTGCTATCCGTTCAGTTTCCTGACGCTGCCCCTCTCGATAAACTTCGTGCAGACCTGAATCTTCATCTTCTCGTGCCGTCCGGGATACTGGATATGGTCCAGGACCCTCCGCACCGCCACCTTGCCAAGCTCCTGCTTGTACACATGGATGGTGGTAAGCTCCGGCGTTGACACTGCCCCGAAAGGTATGTCGTCAAATCCTACGATGGAGACATCCTCCGGAATCCGGATTCCCTTTTCCTTGAGCGCCCGCATAGCCCCCAGCGCGATGATGTCATTGTCCGCAAAATACGCGGTGGGAAGTTTCGGGTTCCCTTCCAGATACCTCTTCATATCCTCATAGGCCGTATCAAGCTGCGTGCCTATGGTCACCTGATACTCTTCTCTCACGGGAATCCCATACTTTCCAAGCACCCGCCCGTACCCGTACTCTCTGTACTGAAACGCCTTTATCCTGTAGCTCCCCCGCAGGTACCCGATCTCTTTGTGCCCCATCCCGATCAGATACTCCATAGCGTGGCACACCGAATCTGTATTGTTAATTAAAACCCCGTCGAATCTCATATCCTCAGACCACCCGTCAAGAAGGACCATATGCCCCTTGTAGCTCTTGAACGGGATAAAATCTTCCTCTAACATCTCCGCCCCTAAAAGGAGCATCAGGGAACTTGTATCTTCTAAAACCTCCGAAAGCCTCTCTTCAAAGCCTTCCTCCTCGCAGTCCAGCCTGCTGAAAATGGTCTCATATCCTAAGTCCTTCGCCTGCTTTTCCACGCCTTCTATCATGGCAGGGAAAAACTGGTTGTTATCGATGATCTTTCCATTCTTCCGGTAGGTGACGAACTTAATCTTCGTAATCACCTTCTCCGGGTGGTAGCCCAGCTCCTCCGCCGCTTTAAATATCTTTTCCGACGTCTCGCTGTTGACGCCCTTTTTACGGTTCAAAGCGTTGGATACAGTCGCCGGAGAAAAACCTGTCGCCTGGCTGATCTTCTTAATACTGACTTTCACTTTTTCACCGCCCTTTTGTTTTGCTTTTCTCTATATTTTATATTATAAACATTTATATAAATATTTCAATAGTTTTTATTGATTTTCTTCGTCTATGTTTATATTTTGTTTATTATTCCTAGTTTTTGTCCTTCTATTTTGTCTATTATTTACAATTCATTTATCATGAATTTACAATTTATTCATATATTACTCTCGTTTTGGTAAATGTTTATATGAATATTTATGTAAACATTTATATGAATAAAATATATTGCCTCAAAGGGAAGTTTACTTTCAATCAAAAAACATCAGCCATTCCTGACTGATGCCTTTTCGTACCGTTGTCTTTAAAACATTGAAACCTGTCTCTCCAGCAGACTCTCTTTTGCTAAGCTCTTCTGCCTCTTCACGGCTGTCTACTTTCAGAATATACATGCCCGCCATCCCGGATAACCCTTGAATACGCTGCAGATCACCTGCTTTCCTTCATCGTCCAGCCGCCTTATATTCTCCGCATGTTCCTCAACCGCCTTCTTTGTTATCTTATTATAGGTCCTGGGTTTTTCAATCATCATATACATCGGCTTACCCATATCGCATCCCCTTTCGCCCCCTGGTGATCATAATCTCCGCACGCTCCCCCGCTCCACAAAATCCGTGCATACCTGTATCTTCGTCTTGATCCTGCACTGGTTCTCTATGGAATAAAGAAGCTCTCTCACCGCCGTCGCCCCCATCTCATGCTTATACACGTTGATCGTTGTAAGCGGCGGATCCGACACCGCACCGTAAGAGATATTATCAAATCCGATGATCGACACATCCCCGGGGATGTCATAACCGCACTCCTTAAGCGCCTGCATAGCCCCGATGGCTATCGTATCATTATCCACAAAAAACGCAGACGGCAGCGCTGGGTTTCCCTCCAGATATTTTTTCATCCCTTCATAAGCCGTCTCCACCTTCGTCCCCACCGTCGGGATAAACTCCGGCTTCACTGGGAAACCGTGGGCATCCATCACACGCCGGTAACCGATCTCCCTGTACTTAAACGCCTGTATGCGGAAATCCCCTCTGATATATCCGATCTCCTTATGTCCCCGCTCCACCAGATATTCCACCGCCTTCGCCGCCGAATCCGTGTTGCTGATAAGCACACTGTCAAAAAAGTACCGGTCACTCCAACCGTCAAGCAGGATTATCTTATTCTGGGCATGAGTGTATGGTTCAAAATCCTCCTCCATCATCTCCGTCCCAAGAAGCACCACCGCGCTCTCCTCGTCCGACAGGATTTCCCGGATCTGCACGGCATATCCAGGGTCATTGACATCCACATGGCAGAACAGCGTCTCAAGCCCCAAAAGTTTAGCCTGCCGTTCCACACCCTCGATCACCGCCGGGTGAAAAGGGCTGTCGTCAATGATCAGTCCATTCCTCCTGAAAATGACAAACCGGATTCTCTTTATCCTCTCCCCCGCATGATATCCCAGCTCTTCCGCCGTCTTCAAAATCTGCTCCGCCGTCTCCTTGTTGACTCCCCTCTTATGGTTCAGCGCATTGGACACCGTTGCCGGAGAAAAACCTGTAATCTCGCTGATCTTGCGAATACTTACTTTCATAATCCTATATCGACCTCTCTTTATCCCTCTCAATCCTGACTATTATTATATATGATTTGCCCGGATTTGCAAACTCATTTATGCCGCTGCAACAACTCACCGTAAAAAAAGAGCCGCCTCACTACGAAGCAGCTCTTATCATACCGTATAAAATTATTTAAGGTTAACCTCTGCACCTTCAGCCTCAAGTTTAGCCTTGATCCCTTCAGCCTCTTCCTTGGAAACGCCTTCTTTTACTACCTTCGGAGCTTCGTCAACTACTGCCTTAGCTTCTTTCAGTCCAAGACCTGTGATCTCGCGAACAACCTTGATAACCTTAACCTTGGAAGCACCTGCAGATACAAGCTCTACATTGAACTCTGTCTGCTCTTCCTCTGCCGCTGCCTCTCCGCCTGCTGCTGCAACTACTACGCCTGCTGCTGCAGATACGCCAAACTCTTCTTCACATGCTTTTACTAATTCATTCAACTCTAATACTGATAACTCTTTGATAGCATCAATAAATTCAGCCGTTGTTAATTTTGCCATTTTATTATCCTCCTATAAAATATAATTCATTCCAATTGATCCGTACACAATCAAGTGTCCTACTCCGCTGCCGGAGCTTCCGCTGTCTCTTCAGCCGGAGCCTCTGCCTCTTCTGACTTTACTCCTTCGCAGGCTTCTGCGCCGCCCTGCTCCGCAATCTGATTGAGAACACGGGCAAGATTGGTAATCGGTGACTGTAAGCTTCCAAGCAATTTGGAAAGAAGTTCTTCCCTTGACGGAATACTTGCCAGCGCCTGCATTCCCTTTGCATCGTAAGCTTCGCCCTCAACGACACCGGCTTTAATCTCAAGAGCCTTCGCTTCCTTCGCGAACTTGGCAAGAATTCTTGCCGGGGCTGTCGCGTCATCCTTAGAGATCGCCAGTGCGCTCGGCCCCTCCAGGTACTCGTCTAAAGCCGCAAAGTCCGTTCCTTCAAAAGCTCTCTTCATCATAGTGTTCTTACAAACCTTGTATGTGATGCCTGCTTCCCTTAACTGCTTACGAAGGGCTGTGTCCTGCGCAACAGTAAGTCCGCGGTAATCAACAAGCACAACGCTCGCTGCGTCCTTTACATCATCTGCAATGGCCTGTACGATAGGCTGTTTTAATTCAACTTTTGCCACGAATGGTGCACCTCCTTATATTATTTTCGGTATGCTGCCAAAAAACCTCTGCGCCGCGAAGACGCAGAGGTATAAATCCATATCTGAATTTAACTCTTCCTCGGTAGGCGTTCTAATCCTTACGCTTTGCAGCACCTACTGTCTTCGGCAGTTACTAGATAAAGATATCATATGAACGGTGGGTTGTCAACCGTTTTTCTTTATATTTTGCTTTTTCCACATTTTGCTGCTGCAGCAGTTATTGTCCACACAGGTTTTTGCTTTTACTGCACAAACCACGAGAAAACGATGAGTGAACAGTAACCTAAAGCAGCCCGGCAAGCCCGAAGTCTTCCTCCAGGTTCCATGTGTGCATCTCTTCTTTCCGCGGGGCTTCGTAAAGCCCCCTGCGGCTGTATGCCCACCCAGCCTTCTCTCTGAGTTCCAAAAGATACTCTGCCTGCTTAAGCCCTGCGACCATAGCGTCTATCACCGGGATGCCAAACTCTTCCTGAAGCTCCCTGTAGAACCCGAACTGCATACTGCAGCCTAAGACGATCACCTCCGCACGGTCCTTCTCAATCGCCAGAGCGATCTCTTCCTTCAGCTTCCTCATCGTGGCATGCTCATCCCTGTGGAAATCCAGAACACCCATATTAAGGCTCCGGAAGGAGGCCAGCTTTTTTTCAAAACCGTATTTGCATACATTTTCATGCATCTGCGGAATCCACTTATCCCTTCCTACGATCACCGAAAAACGATTGCCTAAAAGCACTGCCAGGCTCATGCCGGCTTCGCCGGGCGCAGTGATCACCATATTCCCGCTGATTTCACGCGCCGCATATAAGAACGGGTCGTCAAAACAGCTCATGGCCACAGCGTCAAATCCATCCTTTTTCGCTCGCAGCACCTCTTTCAGTATGACGGATCCGGCCAATGCCTGGTAATACTGGTATTCCAGATGATGCGGCCCTCTCTCAAGGCTTCGCACCGTAATCTCAGTTTTTTCATCTTTATAGCCGTCCAGATATTCTTTGATCGCCCCGTTTAAGCTGTCATAGGCAACCACCTTCAAGAAAAGTATCCTCTTTTTCCCCATAGCCTCTCCTTTATCTGTTTAATACCCGGCAATCCCAAGCTCCGCACAGAGCTTTCGCGCTGTAGCGTCTACATACACGCCGTCTTCCTCAAGCTTCTCCCCGTCCAGGATAATGGTCGGGTGCAGCACAATGCCGTCCGAATGGGAAGCCGCGCTCCAGTGCGCGCCGCCAATCTTGATGCCCTGGCTGCCAATGCCGAATTCCATACAGCCAAACACCCGCTCATCTTCCACGATACGCCCGGTCACCTTGCGCACTCCCGGGTTAAAACCCTGAGAATAATGCGCCAGCCTGAGCATATTCGGGTCGTCGAAGGAATACAGCCAGTTTTTGTAAATTTCCGCCTCCGCACCGCCGGTAACGTCAACCACCCTGCCTTCTTTAAACTCTATACAGATCTTGTCCCTTAAGATTCCCAGCGTATCCGGCGGGAATACCGCCCCGTCAAATACCAGCGTACCTTCGATCGTCTCCTCGATGGGGCACCAGCTTGTCTGCCCGGTAAGCATGACCGGATAACCCTTTTCACTGGCCTTGATCCCGGAATGGCGGACTTTTCTGCCGCCCATCCTGCCGCGAAGATCCATGCCCTCTTTGGTCAGCACATGGATATCCTCCGCCGACTCCAGACGGTGCTTAAAATATTCTCCAAGCTCAATAACTTTATCCACATTTATCTTGCCGATACAGTTTACCAGCATCTCCGTGTCAAGTCCCGTCGCGCAGATGTAGCGCGCGCCGTTTTCGTCCACTGCTTTCCGGTATGCCGGCCCGTGCATGATCGACGCGTAAGATAGCTCGATCCACACATCCGCCGATGCGATCGCGTCTGCCACAGGCTGCGGCGGATCCGCGTAAAATCCTTCTGCCGTCGGGTAATAGACGACTGTGGGCACCGTCCCGATGGTGTACGCTGCTTCTGTCAGCGCATGCACTACCCGCTCGTCCACACAGGTATCATAGGTAATCACCAGATTCTCCCCCGGCTTGCAGAGCATAACATCCCTGACCAGCTTCATCGCCGCTCTCGAAAGCTCCATCCTCCGATACTCACCACGCATCTCAACTCCAATGTTCCATTCCATAATGCTTTTCAACCTCCATTTTATTATTGTTTAAATTATTTTGCAAATCTGTACTGCTCGTATTGCTCATAGACACGGGGCAGCTTCATGCTCTCCCAGGCAAGGCTTTCTCGTGCCTTTACGATCTGCGCTTTATTTATCTGAACCTTAAGGAACCCTTCCCTATCATCCGGCAGCGCGCACAGGATCCCCCCGTCCGGGCCAATGGCCGCCGTACCACCGCAGTATTTCACATCCCCTGAGGCGCGGTTTAAAAGAACCGTATAAACCCGGTTTTCCGCCGAGCGCATCCTGCCGCACAGATGAAAAAGCTCCAGGTAACCGCAGGCCCACGCGCTTGGGTAGATGAGGATATCCGCGCCCATATTTTTAAGGGGCGTTGAGACTTCAAAAAACCGCAGGTCCGCGCAGATCAAAAGTCCGATCTTCCATTTTTTAAAGGGGATTACAAAAAGCTCGTCCCCGCCGGTAAAGAACTCAGTTTCCTTATCCCACAGATGGATTTTCTTATATTCCCCAAGCAATTTCCCGGTCTCATCCCAGATACAGGCAGCATCATAGCATTTCCCCTCATGTTCTGTCTTGATCCCTGCCAGGACCGGGATACCGCACTCCTTCGCAAGACCGGAAAAGAAACTTTCCTCCTCCTTTGACGCTTCCGCTTCCGCAAAGTCATAGCCGCTGAGGCAAAGCTCAGGGAAGCACAAAAGATCGATATCCTCTGCGGCGTATTTTTCTGCCAGCGCTTTTATCCGGCGCATATTCTCCCCCGTCTCTCCTTCGGTAACCGAAAGCTGGACCAACCCTAATCTCAACATCTTCCATCCTCCGTTTTGCCCTACAGTTCTTCCTTTGCCTTATACTTGTGGCAGCACACGAAGTGCTCCGGTTCAACCTCGACCATCACCGGCATCTGGGTCTTACAGATCTCCATGCAGTCCCGACACCGGGTGTGGAACGTACAGCCCTTCGGCGCGTTGACCGGCGACGGGATCTCACCCTGGGAGATGATCTGCCCCGGCTTTATGGCCTCTTCCTCCTCCGTAACGACAGGGATGGATGAGAGCAGCATCTGAGTATACGGGTGCAGCGGCGCGTGGAAAAATTCCGTCGTAGGCGCAAGCTCACACAGCCGACCCAGATAAAGGATCGCTACGCGGGTCGCCACATTTCGCATCAGGCTTAAATCGTGCGTGATAAACAAGTAGGATAACGAAAGCTTTTTCTGAAGCTCAATCAGCGTATTGATCACCTTCGCCTGCACCGATACATCAAGGGCTGACGTTGGTTCATCAAGGATGATCAACTCTGGATTCGTAGCCAGCGCCCTGGCCACCGAGATAAGCTGCCGTTCTCCGCCGCCGATATTTCTTGGCATCTTGCTCTTATATTCCTTCGGAAGCCCCACCATCTCCAGGAGTTCTTCAATCCGTTCCGTCTTCTTTTCCCTGGACATCTTATCGTGGATATCTAACGGAACTTCCATACTTTTTTCAATCGTGCGCCTGGAATTCAAGGAAGACCCCGGATCCTGGAATACGATCTGGATCTCGCCTTTTTGCTCCAGCGTCCGTTTATACCCTTTCTTCGCCAGGTCTGTCCCTTTGTACAGCACCTCTCCTCCGCTCGCTCCGTACATGCCCACGACCGTGTAGGCGATCGTACTCTTTCCGCATCCGGATTCGCCGACAAGCCCCAGCGTCTCGCCTTTATACAGCTTCATGCTGACACCATCCACTGCTTTTACCGTCTTGCCATCCGCCAAGGGGAAATATTTCTTCAAATCCTTAATCTCTAAAATGATGTCGCCCATTATCTTCCCTCCTCTGCTTTGAAACATGACGTCCAGTGACCGCCGCTTATCTCATGGGGCTTAGGCTTCTCATTCAGGCACCGGTCCGTCACATAGGGGCAGCGGGGTGCGAACCTGCAGCCCTTCGGCGGGTTGCTGTAATCCGGTATCCTGCCTGGAATTCCTTTTGCGATCCCGTTGCCGGTAAGCTTGGGCAGGCAGTCCATCAGCGCCTGGGTATAAGGATGCATCGGGTGTTCGAATACTTCCTTCGTATCCCCGCCTTCCACGATCGTCCCGGCATACATGATATTCACTGCCGTCGTCACCTGCCGGATAACACCCAGGGAATGGGTTACCATGATCACCGACAGCTCTCCGGCATCCACCAGGCTTTTGATCAGCCTTAAGATCTGGTCCTGGATCGTCACATCCAGCGCTGTCCCCGGCTCGTCGGCGAGAAGGATCTGCCGTTCTGCCGCCAGGGTGATGGCAATGCACACTCTCTGGCGCATACCTCCCGATAGCTGGAACGGATAACTGTTAAGGATCCGGTCCGGGTCTGCCAGCGACACCTGCTCCAATGCCTTCGCCGCCTTCTCAAGAAGCTGGGCCTTAGAAAGCTTTTTCTCCTTGTGGGCGTACTTTAACGCCTCCAAAAACTGATTCTTGATGGAGATCACCGGATTGAGCGCGCTGGACGGATCCTGAAAGATCATCCCCGCTCCCTTCTGCCGGTAATCCTGCAGCTTGCTGTTTTGCATGCTGAGGATATTTTCCCCATTGTATAAAATCTCGCCGCTCTCCACCGTACCGTTGGAGGGCAGTACATTTAAGATCGCCCGCATGGTAGTGGTCTTTCCGCAGCCTGACTCTCCTACGATACCCACACTTTTGCCCTTCTCTACGCTGAAATTCACATTCTCCAGCACATGGGTCTTCACGTTTGCGACAGTATAGGATACGGACAAATCTCTGACTTCCAGTACATTAGTCTTTTCTTCCATCTATTTGCCCTCCACATTGAATATATTGCCGACGCCGTCGCCAAGCAGGTTGAATCCTAATACGATGATGATGATCGTCACTGCCAGGAAAATGGCTAGCCACCACATCTCCGGAAGGAACTTTACGCCGTCATTGATCATATTTCCAAGGGCAGGCATCGGAGGCTGCTCTCCCAGTCCTACAAAGCTTAAGGTCGCGCCCATGCAGATAACATAGCCCATATCCAGCGTCATCTTGGTGAGGATCTGGTCAAATGTATTCGGCAGGAACTCTTTGAATATGATATGGCTTAATTTTGCCCCCGTAAGCTCCGCATACACGATATAATTCTCCGTCCGCAGCGATGACGCAACACCAAAGGATAACCTGGCGTACCACGGCCACCACATGATGGTGATGGCGATCATGGAATTGCGCAGGTTCGGCTCTAATATGGCTGCGATAGCCAGCGCCAGCACGAGCGCCGGAACCGATAAAAAAATATCCACGATACGCATCAGCACCGTCTCCACCCACGTATCTTTATAATACCCTGCCAGGACGCCCACGACGAACCCGACCGGCACCGCGATAGCCAGAACCAGCACGCCCATGAGCAGGCTTCCCCTCAGACTGATCAAAAGCCTTGAGAATACGTCCCGCCCCATGGTATCCGTTCCCATGAGGTGCTCCTCGTTTGGCGCCTGGGAGCTTTCTGCAAATTTTACTACCGCTCCGGCATCCTCCGGGTAAGGAGCAATCACCGGCGCAAACACGGCAAGAAGTATAATCAGCAACACGATTGCCAGGCCGATCACCGAGGCTCCGCCCGCCGAAAATTTATACCAGTTCTTTATCATTGCTTCTTTTCGTTCTGCTTTCATCCCTCTCACCTCCTACCGTGTCCGTTTCTGCCGCATTCTCGGGTCTAAGATCATCGCCACGATATCAACCGCGATGCTGGTCAGCGTAAATGCAAGACCGATGATCAGTACGACTGCGCACACCGCGTTCGTATCCTTATTCAGGATGGCCGTCATGCCGTAGCTTGAAAGCCCCGGCCAGTTGAAGATCCGCTCCACTAAAAATGCATTGCCGAACATCGTCGCGATATCCATACCGATGATGGTGACCGTAGGGATCACCGACGGCTTTAATAAAAATTTCCGGTTGACCACCGACTGGGGCACACCTTGGGAGGTGACCATCGTGATATAATCTTTATCTGCGTTCTGCAGCATACTTGACCTTGTGATCCTCGCCTCCTGCATGGTCTTTCCAAGCGCCAGGGCAAGGGCCGGGAACAATAAGTGTAAAAATGCGTCCCACGCTGCCTGAGGCTGTCCGCCAAGCAATGCGTCAAGCACATATAAGCCAGTGATGTCCGGGATGACGAAGGACGGGCTGAGCCGTCCTCCTATCGTCGGCATGACCGGAAGCCAGTAGCCGAAAACCAGTACAAAAAGCACTGCAAAAACAAACGTGGGCGTTGCTACAAATATGTACCCCAGAAACCGGCACAGATAATCCTGCCATTTATTCTTATGCTGAGCGCTTGTTACGCCCAGGAACAATGCCGCCAAAATCGGCGGGAAGCCGGCCCAGAGGACAAGTTCTATGGTCGCCGGGGCAAAGTCCGTGATATCCTGGATAACCGCCCTTTTGGTGACCGCCGACATGCCGAAATCTCCTCTCAACGCGCCAGTAAGCCAGTACACATACTGCATGGGCAGTGATTCGTTCAGGTGGTTAGCCTCCCTGTATTTTTCCAGCACCTCTTCGGTGACGTTGGCTCCAAGAGCCAGCCTTGCCGGATCCCCGGGCACGATCCTCATCAGCACAAAAATGATGATCGTCAGTCCCAGCAGCACAACCAGTGCGCTTGCCAGGCGTTTTAGTATACTCTTCAGGAGTGACATCTGTTATCCTCCTCTCTTCCTATGTTTCCTTTACACTTCCTTACGCTCTGCTATTTTTTATCCGGATAGATCTTGATGTTCGGCATGTAATTTACATAACCCATTACCGGGATGGAATACTCCGGATCTGCGGCGTTGTAATCCACATAAGCAGACTGGTAAGCGAACCTTAATGTCTCCTCAGCCAGCGGGATCATTACGCACTGGTCTGCCAGGTAATCCTGGATCGCCTCGTATTTTGCCACACGCTCATCCGTGTCGATGGTTGATAACGCTTCGTCGATCATGCCGTCAAGCTTGTCGTCATTGATCCAGCAGCAGTTCATCCACGTTCCTGCTTTCTTGGAGCTTAATGCCGAATCAAACACCCCGCCCGCTTCCGGGTAATCCGCGGCAAATCCGGTAGTCGTTACGTTAGCCGTTGACTCCGGCGCTGAAGAATTCTCAATTACACTTGCCCACGGAGTCTTTACCACATTGACCTTAACGCCGATCTGATCTGCCGCCGCCTGGATAAGGAGCGCAAGCTTCTCACGGTCCGGTGTCTCTGCGACCCAGCATACTTCGATGGGATAATCCTTAATATTGTCAGCGTATTTGGACTGTGCGATCTCCGCCTTCGCCTTCTCGATATCGAAGCTGTAGTCGTTCATCTTCTTGTGGCCCAGCGAAGTCTGGGAGATGATGCTGTCTGCCTTCTTGGAATTCGGGAAAATGTCGTTGCACACGACGTCGTAATCCATCATATAAGCCAGCGCCTTCCTCACATGAGGATCGTCCGTGGGCGCCTTGGAATTATTGAGCAGAAGATACATGATGTCTCCCGTGTTCGTCTCCATGATGTCGATGCCGTCTACTTTTCCAAGAGAATTGATCGTCTCGGATGTCTGGTATTTGTCTGTAAGCTCAAGCTCTTTTCTCTCCATCATCGTCTTTACCGTTACCGCCTCATTCGAGCCGATAGCCTTGAACTCCTTCGGCGCGTTAACGTCAAGCTCGTTCCAGTACTCGGTATTCTGCTCACAGAGCACATGGGAGCTTGCCGCATATTCTTTTACCTTGTACGGACCGCTTCCCGCATCGTTCTCGAGCAGGAATGCCTTTCCATAGTCGCCCTTGTCGCCGTAATCTCCGCTGCCGTAATTTTCCTCTACAAGCTTGCTGTCCAAGATATAAAGCCTTACCAGCGTAGCAAGAAGCGTCCCGGTGGTCTTATTGCACACGAACTCTACCGTCGTATCGTCAACCGCTTTCACTTCCTCTATGGTGGAACTGAACAGATAGCCGAAGCCCTCGCCCATATCCAAAAGCCGCTGCATCGTGTAAGCAACGTCGTTAGCCGTCAGCGGATTGCCGCTGTGGAACTTCACATCGTCCCTTATGGTAAATGTCCATGTCTTTCCGTCTTCGGACACTTTCCACTCTTTTGCTATCCACGGCTCAACACTTCCGTCCTTCTTCGGCATGACCAGCGGATCATAGATATTGATGAGGACCGTCGCCGCTCCAAGGTCTGCGCCCACGCCGGGATCGATCTGGGGCGTCGTTGTCAGCGTATAACGCACGATGTTCTCACTGTCTTTAGAAGCTCCGCCCGCAGAAGTCCCTTCTGACGAATCAGACGAAGATTTCCCGCACCCGGCAAAAAGCGTCACTACCATCGCTGCACACAATAAACCTGCAATAATTTTCTTCATACATTACCCTCCTTTATGTATGTTGGTCTGTGTTGTCAGAAAATAACGCATTTTTCGGCAATGATTTTGTCGCTAAATGTATTTTTTCTGATTGTATTAACTTATTCTTGATTATATCAGCTTTCTTGCTTACAATAAAATTATATTTTATAATCTATTCATTACCTGACGTAATACATATTTTCAGACAAAAAGGAGACATCATGTTAGATACTAGATTATGTACATTTCTGACTCTTTGCCAGACAAAAAGCTTTACCAAAACCGCCGAGAAACTGCACATCACCCAGCCTGCGGTTTCCCATCATATCAAATACCTGGAGAACTACTACCAGACCAAGCTTTATACCTACGACAACCGCAAATTCCACCTGACACCCACCGGGAGGACGCTGTATCAGTTCGTCGCCTCTGTGTATTCTGATTCGGAGAGGCTAAAGGAACAGCTATTTCTTCTGTCCTCCCAGACAAAGGAGCTTCACCTGGGCGCGGAACAGTCCGCGGGAGAGTCCTTTCTTCCTTATCTGATCATTGCATTTATGGAGAAATATCCGGACTACCGGATTCGGATCGTATCGGAGAATTATGACGTGCTTTCGCGGATGCTGAAAGAAGGGGAGCTTGATTTCTTTCTGATGGACGGGATTGTGTCAAAGACGGAGCACAAGTATTATGAGCTGTGCAGCACCAGCACGATCTGCGTCTGCTCACCGGTACATCCGCTGGCCAACCAGAAAGTGACCATTGACGAGATCTACAATAATACGCTGATCTTAGGGGCGGACAAGACACCTTCCAGAAAAAGGTTAGAGACGATCTTCCGGGATAACCAGATCTCGACCATGCGCTTTGCCAACCGCATCGAGATCAGCAACAGCCTGACGATCGTAAAACAACTGCTGCTGCAGAATATCGGCATCTCCTTCCTGTACAAAAGCGGTGTGGCCAGGGAGTTAAAAAACGGGAGCCTGCAGCAGATCTTCATCCAGGACTACTACGAGTTCCACTCCTATAATCTGATCTCTATGCACAACAGCTATTTCCATGCAGGGCAGACGGACTTTATCAAATTCTGTCAGGACTTCCTCAAGCAGTGGGAGGCGGATATCTGAGCTTCCGGATATTCAGGCGTAGGCGTCCGGGTATCAGTGCCGGCACAAAAAGAGGTATCGTCCGCAATGTTATGTGCAAAAAAACGCCCCCGGGCACACAAAAAAGACACCGGGAATCACTCTCTCCGGTGTCTTTATCTATCACTCTCTACATTCGGTTATGCAAGCTTCATCGGGTTGATCTTAACGCCCGGTCCCATTGTAGAAGAAAGTGTCACGCTCTTTAAGAACTGACCCTTTACTGCTGCCGGCCTTGCTTTGATAACCGCCTCGATCAGCGTCTGGAAGTTGTCCGTAATTTGTTCCTCGGTAAAGGAAGCTTTACCTAACGGCACATGGATAATGTTTGTCTTGTCAAGTCTGTACTCAATCTTACCAGCCTTGATATCCTGGATCGCCTTTGTCACGTCCATAGTTACTGTACCAGCCTTCGGGTTCGGCATAAGTCCTTTTGGCCCGAGCACACGGCCAAGACGTCCTACGACACCCATCATATCCGGTGTGGCAACTACTACGTCAAATTCAAACCAGTTCTCTTTTTGGATCTTCGGGATCAGCTCATCTCCTCCAACGTAATCTGCACCTGCAGCCTTAGCTTCCTCAGCCTTGGCATCCTTCGCAAATACGAGGATACGGATCTTCTTTCCAGTTCCGTGGGGCAGCACTACAGCGCCACGGATCTGCTGGTCAGCATGGCGTCCGTCACATCCGGTTCTGATATGAGCCTCGATCGTCTCATCGAATTTGGCAATTGCGGTCTTTTTAACTAATGAAACTGCCTCTGCAACATCGTAGAGATTACCTCTCTCGATAGCTTTTGCAGCTTCTACATATTTCTTTCCTCTTTTCATCTAAATAACCTCCTTGTGGTAATGTCGGGATAACCCTCCCACTTCTTGTTTTTACAGTTAAGTCTCGGTTGTTCTTTTCACTTCGTTCAAAGAACGGCTAAAACACTAAGCTCGATAATACTTCGCTAAGTGTTTTATGCCTCCACAGTCACACCCATGGAACGGCAGGTTCCTTCGATCATGCTCATGGCTGCCTCAAGGCTTGCTGCGTTGAGGTCAGGCATCTTGAGCTCTGCGATCTCCTGGATCTGTGCCTTTGTGATCTTAGCTACCTTTTTCTTATTCGGTGTGCCTGAACCGGACTTGATGTTGCAGGCTTTCTTGATAAGAACCGGTGCCGGAGGAGTTTTTGTGATGAAGCTGAAGCTCCTGTCACTGTAAACTGTAATAACTACAGGGATGATAAGATCTCCCTGATCTGCGGTCCTAGCATTAAACTGCTTCGTAAATTCAACGATATTCACACCGTGCTGACCAAGTGCAGGTCCGACCGGTGGTGCCGGCGTTGCTTTTCCGGCAGGAATCTGTAATTTAATATAACCTTGTACTTTTTTTGCCATTTCAATTACCTCCTTGTGGTGATGGCGGAACCGATGTTCCTCCCACTGATTTTGTTTTTACTTACATCTTCTTAACTTCTGCGAAACTGATTTCAACCGGCGTTTCGCGGCCAAACAGCTCAACATTGATCGTCAGACTCTGTTTCTGCAGACTCATCGACTGGACGACTCCAACTGTATCTGCCCATGCACCGGCGATTACCCTGACGGTATCTCCCTCTTCAAAGTCAACGACAATATTCTCCTGGCGGATGCCAAGCGGCGCCATCTCGGCGTCAGTAAGCGGTACCGGCTTGGAACCCGGCCCCACGAAGCCTGTGACACCTCTGGTATTTCTGACAACATACCACGTATCATCATTCATAATCATATGAATCAGTACATAACCCGGGAACAGCTTCTTCTGAGATGCCTTCTGCACACCATTCTTCATCTCTACAACTTCCTGCATCGGAACCCGTACTTCCAGTATCTGCTCTTCAAGATGCCTGTTCTCGATCGTCTTATCAATGTTTGCCTTCACTTTGTTCTCATACCCTGAATAAGTATGGACTACGTACCATTTTGCCTCTGACATATAATCACCTTTCTTGCATACAGTTCCCGTCAGCCCAGATTGACAAGAATGTCAACACCATACTGAATCATGAAGTCAATCAGTGCAATGATTACTCCAAGCACTACGGACACAGAAACTACCGCTACCGTCTGCTTTGCAAGCTCTGTCCTGCCTGGCCAGATGATCTTATTGAACTCTTTCTTAAGACCCTTGTACCAGCTTTTCTTCTGAGTCGTCTTTCCACTCATGTCATTCACTCCTTTGCAGCGGTTACTTCGTCTCTTTGTGCAATGTGTGTGACCTGCAGAACTTACAATACTTTTTTGTCTCCATACGCGACGGATGAGCTTTCTTATCCTTCGTCATATTGTAGTTCCGCTGTTTGCATTCTGTACATTCCAATGTGATTCTTGTACGCACAACTTCCACCTCGCTTTATACTTCATTATTGATAGTTACCTGGTAGCTTGCGAGGCTACCTCTTTTTTGGCATAAAAAAAAGACCTACTTCCATTCGCTCTGATAGATTACCACATATAGCGGATAAAAGCAAGTCTTTTCATGGATTTTTCTGTATTTTATACCTGTCGGAATGTTATTTCCGGAACGCCCACAACTGCTTGATCTGCCCCGATATATCATCGAACGCCCACAGTTTTTCGGAGTTCGCCCTGCTGTTTGGGTCATTTACCCTGATCTTGCCGTCCTCATAACCCACGAACACGATAAAGTGCCCGTCCGTCGTAAAATCTCCCGGCCCCATGACCGCTACGACTGGATTGTCCACCTTAAGATTATCGGCAATACGCTTTTCGTCAAGCGGAAGCTCTGTTACGTCAAAACCGAGCCGCTCACCGCCTTCGGAAAACAGTGTCCACGCCGTACCGCTCCCTTCGGCCGCGTAACCGTTTTCCGTGGAAAAATCCGCCATCCATCTGGGATCTTTTGACGTATCACCGCTTAAATGCACTGTCACCATGGAAAGGCACGTAGGTCCGCATCCCGTAAGCCCCATCACATTGCCGGAATACTGATGATACCCCCAGCGCTGGTCCCACTGCATGAAAAGCGGCATAATATCACTATTCTTATACTCGCTTAAGTCGATCTTCGGCTCCTCATCCTTTTTCAGCGGATATTCCCACACAAAATCCTTCGCCTCGGGGTTCCGCTCATAAAGCTCCAAAAGCTCCGCGGGATAAGCGTCCATGGTAAGCCCCTTCTTCTCGGCAAACTCCTCCAAAGTCTCCGCCGAAGCTTTCTTCGGTGCCAGGACTTCTTCATCCTTAAGCCCTCTGACCGCCAGAAATCCGACTGCAAGGACCACCAGGATTACTGCTTCTGCACCGATGATCTTTATCCGCCGGAGCTTTTTCCGGCGCCTTATTAACGTGCGCGAACTCTTGCGGCCACCCCAGCCGCTTCTTCCCCGCCGCCTGTATCTATCGTTTACATCCCTGTATCCCATCTGCGCTCCCCTTCCCTTCTTACGCAAATTTTATCCAAAACCGCATTCAGGCAGGCACGCCTGTTTGCTCCTATTTGTCACAGAAACAAAAAAAGAAGTTCCCGTTCTCTGCATAGAGTATAGCAGAAAACAAACTTCTTTTCTTTTAGATTTTCCTAGAAAAAACAACTTTTTTTCTTTAGAATTATAAATTTTTTCTTAAATTCCGGCAGACATTCCCCTTAATTTCCGCACTCGATACTGATCTCATTAAAGAGCTTCAGCACATCCTCCACGCACATTTCTTCTTTTTCTTTTCCTTTTTTGTCCAGAACCGCTTCACCCTGATGCATCATCAGAAGGCGGTTGCCGTACTCTACAGCATATCTTAGATTGTGGGTGACCATGATCGTCGTAAGTTCCTTCTCCTTTACGATCTTATCCGTCAGCTCCATGATCATCTCCGCTGTCTTAGGGTCGAGGGCTGCCGTGTGCTCATCTAAAATGAGGAATTCTATCGGGGTCATGGTGGACATCAGAAGCGCCATTGCCTGCCGCTGGCCACCGGAGAGCGCGCCCACCTTCGTATCCATCCGATCCTCCAGGCCGAGGTCAAGCTGCCTTAACTGTTCCCTGTAGTAGCCGACACGCCGCTTATCCGTCCCCTTCCCAAGTCCGAAAAACCTGCCCTTATTGTCAGCAAGAGACATATTTTCGAGGATAGTCATGGACGGGCATGTGCCCATGGACGGATTCTGGTATACCCGCCCAATCTTTTCGTTGCGCTTATGCTCTTTATCCTTTGTAATGTCCTTCCCATCCATCAGGATCTGCCCGGACTGCGCTGCGATACTTCCGCAGATGATATTCAGCATGGAAGTCTTGCCGGAGCCATTGCTCCCCACGACAGAGATAAAATCCCCTTTATCCACCTTCAGGTTAAAATGATCGAACAGGCACATCTCATTGACCGTTCCCGGATTGTATATCTTATGAATATCTTTAAGCTCAAGCATCTATCTCACCTTCGCCTTTCTTTCCATACTGATGATAAGGATAAGCAAAAACAGCACCGCCGTAATAAGCTTCATGGCCTGGGGTTCAAAGTTTTTGAGCGCCGCCGCCACACACGCCTTGTATATTATCGAACCGATGAGCACCGCAGTAGTGGCCTTAAACGCCGTCAACCTTTTGAACAGGCTCGTTCCGATGATGACACTGGCAAGACCGATGACAATCGCGCCGGTTCCCATGGATATCTCAAACACTCTCTCCTCCTGCGCAAATACACAGCCCGCCAGGGACACCAGCCCGTTTGCCAGGGCAAGCCCTAAGATCTTTACATTTCCCTGATCCTTGGCAAGGGCAGTCACTACCACATCATTATCCCCCACTGCTCGGAGAAGATATCCGGACTTCGTCTTCAAATACAGATCCAGCAGTATCTTGCAGAAAACCGCAAGGATCAGAATGATGACCACCGTTGTATACGGCGCGGCCCCCGAAGGGATCGCACCGCTTAAGAACTCATTTTTAAAAATCGTCTCCTGAGAGAATAAAGGGACATTGGCCGTTCCCGCAATATACAGGTTGATGGTCCAAAGCGCCGTCATCATGATGATGCCGGAAAGCAGGTCCCTTACCTTGCCTTTCACATGGATAAGCCCGGTCAGGATCCCGGCCAGCACCCCGGCCAGAAACGCAAGGGGCAGCGTAAGGTAAGGGTTCATCCCCCGGGTAATGAGCGCCGCAGTGATCGACGCCCCCAAAGGGAAGCTTCCGTCCACCGTCAGGTCGGGGAAATCCAGGATCTTATAGGTGATATATACGCCCAGCGCAAGGATTCCGTAGATCAGTCCCTGTTCTGCTATTGATACGAAAAAATCCATAAAGCCGCCTCCTGCTACTTAGCTATCTCGTCAAAGCTTTCCACCGCACTGTCTGAAAGCTCCTTTGGCACTGTCACGCCAAGCTCTTTCGCCACCTGGTTATTGACATAAAATCCCGGCTCTGTGATCAGTTCAAAATTCATCTCTGACGCTTTCTTCTCGCCCTTTAATACCTGCGCCGCCATCTTTCCTGTCTGCTTGCCAAGCGCGATATAGTCAATCCCTTCTGCGGCAAGGCAGCCGATCTTCACCTGCTCGATCTCGCTTCCGAACACCGGGATCTTCTTCTCGTTCGCCTTCTCAAGAATTGTCGGGAGGGAGGCAACCACCGTGTTATCCGTCAGGTTCGTGATGCAGTCTACCTTGCTCAGAAGATCGTCTGCAGCCAGCGCCACATCAGCCGTAGCCGTGATCCCTTTTTCCACCAGTTCAAATCCGTACTCGCCCGCCAGGGAATCATACTCCTTAATGGTGGAAACAGAGTTTGCCTCGCTTGTCGTGTACATAATCCCAAGCTTTTTTGCATCCGGCAAAAGCTGTCTCATCATCTTAAGCTGTGCCTCTACCGGAAGCTTATCGGATGTGCCGGTAATCTCGCCTACCGGGGTGCCGTCTTCTTTCGCAAGCTCCGCGCTGACCGGATCTGTCACCGCGGTGTAAATGACCGGTATCCCCGCATCCATGGCTGCGTTGTATGCGCTTTGGGCCGTCGGCGTGGCAATCGCGCAGATCATATCTACCTTATCGGACACAAAGCTTCCGGATATCTGCCCTGCCGTCCCCATATCCGCCGCCGCATTCTTAAGCTCCACCGTAAGGTTCTCGCCCTCCTTGATGCCTGCCTCCGCAAGCCCGGCAAGGAATCCCTCCCGGCAATTATCAAGCGAACCGTGCTCTGCGAACTGGGAAATACCGATCGTATAACTCTTCTGGTCACCGGAATCTTTGGAATCGCCGCCGGAATTTCCTGCGCACCCTGTCGCTAATGCTGCTGCCATCGCTACGGTTAATAATCCTGCTAATACTTTGTTTTTCATTGTTTCATTCTCCTTTTCTTTTTCATTGATCTTGCTGTTAGGAGAGAATATTTGCCCGCAATCTCCGCTATGCACAAAAAACCGCCTCAAACCATACGGTCTGAGACGGTAATATACACTCATATTATCGCGGTGCCACTCAAATTGACAAAATGTCCACTCTCTCATGTACTAACATACACTCCTGATTGATAACGGGTTCGGTTCCCGACAAGCCATATTCTCTAAAAAGATTTCCGGCTGCCCTCGAAAGTCCATTCGCCTGTCCGCTCCATACGGCAATCCCACCACCTGCCGCTCTCTGTGATCTTGCTTAACAGATTACTACTCTTTCTCAACGGTTTCTCTTAATTTACGATATTCACTTTACCCGATTAACGTGCATTTGTCAAGAACTTTTTTATTTTTTCTGTTCTCCTCCCCATCCCCCAAAGACCATACCGTTTTTTCACCACCAATAATTTACCATGTACCTTCGATGATTTCAACAGGAAGCTGACTTGAAATTTTAAATTCCAGTGCAGAGTTAAATTCTACATAGAGTTAAAT
>CANAPP010000016.1 GCA_947363565.1 uncultured Lachnospiraceae bacterium
CTAAAAATGGCTACAGGCCGCAGAAAATAAGGGTTTTCGGACAGGCTGAGGGGGGTATAAAACGCATAGCAGATTATCTAACAGAAAGATGAGAAAGAGACAGGAGGAAGATATGATGGTCAGAAAAAGTAAGCTTGGGTACCTGATTATATTGACGGTCGGGCTGCTTGCCGTCAATATGCCGCTCTCTGCGCAGGCGAAGGAGATAGCTGCGGAGACAGAGGTTAAAGTGCCGGTAGAAGAGGAAGAGAGGGAATTAGAGAAAAAAACTGTTCCGGAGTCAGTAAGCCCGGATAGTGAAAGCTCAGAAGAGCCTGAGATCCAAAAAGGAGTGAAAAAGGTGAAGGAAAGAGCAGTAAGCCCGCAGGCAGATGATTCCGACAAATCAGCCGGACTGTTCTTTGAATGGTTAAGTCAAGTGCCTGCAGAAGAGAAGGTGTATACTGCAGGCGGCGGCCAGATCACATGGACGCCGGTATTGGAAGGAGGCAAGGTTGTCAGCGGAACGGTCAGATTAGAGAATGCGGTTATTGACAGTACAGGAATGGGGATCAATTTTCCTGTGCCGATTGATATTCAAGTAGAGGGAGAGAACCAGATCACGTCAAAGGGCATAGGGATATATTTGGCAGACGGAGCGACTGGAAACGCCCTGGATCTGCATATAACCGGTTCCGGATCCTTAAAGATCAATAGTCAGGGAAATGGTATACAAACGCAGGGAGATATTGCAGTGGATACAGTGCGTCTTGAAATCATGTACGGGGCGCAGGGAACAAGCGGCAGTGGCCTGTTTTCACAAGGCGGCGACGTTGTAGTGAAAGACTGCGATTATGTAAAAGTAAAAAACAATCCGGGGATTGGAAACAGCAACGGCGCTGTCCGTTCTTCTCAATCCGGAAACGGGACAATCAGAATCGAGAACAGCCATGCCATTATCATCAACGATAGCGGGGAAGCGCTATCTGCAATCGTCGGGAAGATTGAGCTGATATCCAGCGATGTGAGGGCAATCGGCAAGACGTCGGATGCATCGGGTGTACTTGCCTTTAACCAATGTACAGTGGACGGAGGGACACTGTTTGCCCAAAATACAGGGGAGGGCGGTCTGGAAATACCGTCAGTTTGGTCAAGACCATTAGTAGGGAGCAACAGTGCAGTTATCTACGGCGCCCAGGATAGGAGCAGACTGCCCCTCGAAGGTGACATAGTGTGGTATATCGGCTGCTCTTACGATGAAGGTGCGGATAAGGTAATCGTGCCGGGCGGAGGATTTATCTTTGGCGATGTGGTATGGAATGACAATATGCGCCTGGGGGAAGGAAAGGGTATCTCTGTTGGCAGATACAGCACGACAGCCTCTTCCCTTACGATTCCTGAGGACACTACAGTGGATATGCCCGCGGGCAGTAAGATTAATGTTGTCTATAGCGATTCTAATACAAAAAGCTCGTTGATCATTGATGGAACACTAAATGTAACGGAAGGATGTACGATAAATAATAATTCCAATTCGACCCTTATCAACAATGGAACCGTGAATGTAAAAGATCAGGCTGAGGTATGGAATATGCCGGATGCTGCATTTATCAACAATGGAGTTTTAGCTGTACAGGACGGAGGGAAATGCTATAATGCGTATAGTACTGCGAGCAGTGCCGGAGGCACGTTTCAGAATAAAGGTGAGATAAATATATCGGAAACGGGAATATTCCAAAATCAGAACAGGCTGGAAAACAGCGGGATAATCAATACAACCGGTAATTTTTCAACGATTAAGACGACGGGATATCCAAGTACCGTTGACAATAACGGCGAGATCAATGGATTTTTAATAGAGTGCCATGATGATTCATATGTGAATATCGCAAATGGAAAAACAGTTCTAAAACAGGGACAGACATTGACGCTTGGAGCGGGAGTTGCTGGAAGTGGAGCAATGGGCCGGATACTGAAGGTTCAGGACGGCGCCGAACTGATCATAGAAGAAGGGGCGGTCGTAGACGCAAAAACACATGTGACAGAGGATACAGTCGCAGATTTCATAGATTTAAGTGATAAAATGGTGGTAAACGGAGAACTTTGGCTGCCCGACAATACGCCCGGGGAGGTTTTGGACAAAATCGCGGATAATATCACCGGAAACGGCACGGTTCAGTCCGGTTCTGCAGAAAAATATATCGTTACCATAAGCATAGGAGAGGAATTAAAAACTCAGCTAATCGAGCAGGGCGGCACCGTAACACTGCCAAAAGATCCGGTCAGAGACGGATATAACTTTGGCGGGTGGTATGTGGCAGATGGAGATGGATTTAAAGAATATGACGGCCAGTCACAGATCCAGCAGTCAATAAAGATCCTGTCTAAATGGATCACCGTTAACGCATGGGCTGAGCCGCTTACCATAGAAAGCTGGAGCTACGGGGCAAAGGCAAATAAACCGAAGGCAACCCCCAAATATGGAGAAAAAGTCACCTATATCTACAGCAGTAGTGCAGACGGAGAATTTACAGATACCGTGCCGGAGGATGCCGGGACGTGGTATGTAAAAGCCGCTGTAGAAGCTTTTGAAGAGGGCCTTGGCGGCTGGACTTCCCTTGAGAGTGATCCGGTTTCTTTCGAGATTAATCCGAAGACATATGAGGACGGCGGCAGCATCACGGTTTCCGAGATAAAAAGCGAGGAAGACATAAAAAATATCGTAATTAAAGACGGAGAAAAAGTACTGACCGAGAATGAAGACTATACGGTGTCAACGTCGGAAGATGACAAAAAGGTGACGATAACCATTACTTTTAAAGGCAACTATGACGGGACAGTGGAAAAGAAATGGGAGAAGCCAGAACCCGATACGCCAGACAAACCGGACACCCCGGATCAGCCAGACCAGCCGGACACACCAGATCAGCCGGACACGCCGGATACCCCGGATCAGCCAGACCAGCCGGACAAACCTGGACAGCCAGACACGCCAGACAAACCGGATAAGCCGGATACCCCGGACACACCAGATCAGCCAGACACGCCAGACGTTCCCGAAAACCCCGGTGGATCAGAAACTCCGGCATCAAAACCTGACATTACCAAAGCCACAGCCGCCCTCAACGCCAATGCAAAAGCAGCCCCATCCGGCGGCCGGCTCAAAATCACTTGGGGCAAGGTCAGCCAGGCAGACGGTTACGATATCTACGCAGAAAAGTGCGGCAAGAAGGCAAAGCTTGTAAAAAGCATCAAAGGTAGCCAAAAGACCAGCTTTTCCATAATCAAGATCGGCAAAAAGAAGGTCAGCCCCAAAACTTCCTACAAGACCCAGATCCGTGCCTACCGCATCGTAAACGGGAAAAAGGAGATTATTGCCAAGAGCCTTACGCTCCACACCGCCGGGGAAAACCAGAAAGGTTATACCAACGCCAGGAGCTTAAAAGTATCAAAGACAAAGCTTACCCTGAAAAAGGGCGCGGTGAAGAAATTTGCCGTCAGCACGGTAAAGCAGAACAGCAAAAAGAAGTTGTTTCCCAAGAGCCATATCGCTCCGTACCGCTACTACTCCACGGACGGAAGCGTAGCGTCCGTATCGAAGAACGGAACCATCAAAGGGAAGAAAAAAGGAAGCTGCACCATATATGCCGTGGCGGCCAACGGCGTGAAGAAAGGAATTAAAGTGACCGTAAAATAAAAGTCGGCCATAACATAAAGCTGCTCCGGATATTGTTTTGTCCGGGGCAGTATCTTTTTGAAGAAAACCGACAGAAAAAATAATTTTATTTTGATTATCAAAATACTTGACAAACAAAATATTTAGATATATACTTTGAAAGTCAAAATTATTTAAGTTCAAAATAAATGTGTCCTATCCGGCGCAGAAATAAGAGGAATACATATGACAGGAATCATCTGCGGGACGGGTTCATATGCGCCGTCCTATATAATGGATAACAATGAGATAGCAACAATGGTCGAGACAAGCGACGAATGGATCAGGGAACGTACCGGGGTAGCCACGAGGCATATCATCAAAGACGAGACGACGGTATCCATGGCCTGCGAAGCGGCAAAAAGGGCGCTTGACGACGGGGGAGTTAAGGGAGAAGAAGTGGATCTTATCATCGTATCCACCATATCCTCCAACGTCATCCTGCCCTGCACGGCCTGTGAGGTTCAAAAGGAACTGGGAGCGATGAATGCCACCTGCTTTGACATGAGCGCGGCGTGCAGCGGATTTGTTCTGGCGTACAACACCGCATTGGCGTATCTGTCCGGCGGTATGTATAAGACAGCGCTGATCATCGGGAGCGAGAGCCTGTCGAATCTTACGAACTGGAAAGACAGGGGCACCTGTATCTTGTTCGGAGACGGTGCAGGGGCGGCAGTGATGCGTGCGAAAGAAGGCAGGATGTATCTGCCCGTCACCCATTCTGACGGAATGAAAGGAAAAGCACTCACCTGCTTAAGCCGCCATACGAAAGTCAGCCCGGAGCGCATGACAGACCCGGAATACTATATGCAGATGGATGGGCAGGCAGTGTTCAAATTTGCAGTGAAGAAAGTGCCGGAAGCCGTGAACGAGGTATTGGAGAAGAACCATATAGATAAGAAAGAGATAGACTGGTATATCATGCATCAGGCAAACCGCCGCATTGTGGAGGCAGTGGCCAAGCGCCTTGACGAGCCCATAGAAAAATTCCCGATGAACCTTCAGGAATACGGCAACACATCCTCCGCCAGCATCGGCATCCTTCTGGATGAGATGAAGCGTGACAAAAGATTAAAGAGCGGTCAAAAAATCGTTATCGCAGGCTTCGGCGCAGGACTGACATGGGGGGCATCGGTATTAGACTGGATTTAGCCCGTTTACACGGCGCGCCGGTTAAGAGCCACGAAAAGTTTATTGTAATAAACCGGCTGATCCCGCCCAAAGAAGTCCGGGCAGTGAGGGAAAAGCGCAGGTTTATAGATAACAACAAAAAAGCAGAGAAAAGGAGAAAATGAAAATGTTTGAAGAAATGAAAGAGTTAATCGCAGAAGGACTGAATATCGACGAGAGCAAGATCACAGAGGAGTCTTCGTTCAAGGATGATCTCGGTGCGGATTCCCTGGATTTATTTGAGCTTGTGATGAGCTTAGAAGACAAATATGACGTTGAGATTCCTTCCGAGGAATTAGAGAAGCTCCTGACCGTAGGAGATGTAATCAAATATATCGAAGAACACAAATAAGAAAAGAGAGGTTTTAAAGATGCAGACAGAAGTGACCAGATTACTTGGAATTGAATATCCGATCATTCAGGGCGGTATGGCATGGGTAGCCGAATATCACCTTGCGTCAGCAGTGTCGAACGCGGGCGGGCTCGGACTTATCGGCGCCGCCAGCGCTCCGGCTGAATGGGTGAGAGAGCAGATTAAAAAAGCAAAAGAACTTACGGATAAACCGTTCGGGGTTAATATCATGCTGATGAGCCCATACGCAGATGAGGTTGCAGAAATCGTCGCACAGGAAGGTGTCAAGGTCGTTACGACTGGAGCCGGCAATCCGGAAAAGTACATGAAGATGTGGAAAGAAGCAGGAGTGAAGGTCATTCCGGTAGTTGCTTCTGTCGCGCTTGCAAAACGTATGGAAAGAAGCGGAGCAGACGCAGTAGTAGCCGAGGGCTGTGAGGCCGGAGGACATATCGGAGAGAGTACGACGATGGTACTGGTCCCGCAGGTTGCAGATGCGGTAAATATACCGGTGATCGCGGCGGGCGGTATCGCGGACGGAAGAGGAATTGCAGCGGCATTTATGCTGGGAGCAAAGGGTGTGCAGATGGGAACACATTTTGTGGTGACAGATGAATCCCAGGTACATGACAATTATAAAGAACGGATCATCAAAGCGAGAGATATTGACTCAAGGGTGACAGGGAGAACTACCGGACATCCGGTCAGGGCGCTCCGCAATGAGATGACAAAACAGTACATTGAATTAGAAAATAAAGGCGCAAGCTTTGAAGAATTAGAGCAGTTGACACTGGGAGGACTGCGGAGGGCTGTCGTGGACGGCGACGTAGTAAACGGAAGTGTCATGTCAGGACAGATTGCCGGTATGGTAAAAGAAAGAATGTCCTGTAAGGAGCTGATCGATAAATTAGTGAGAGAGACAGACGAGATTATCGGAGGAAAAGGTTTTTATGAGTAAGACGGTATTTCTTTACCCGGGGCAGGGCGCCCAGAAAGCAGGGATGGGAAAAGATTTTTACGAAAACAGTTCGTTGGCAAAAGAACTTTACGATGAGGCTTCCGAGACGTTAGGGCTTGATATGAAAGCACTGTGTTTTGAGGAAAACGATAAGCTGGACCTGACGGAATACACCCAGGCGGCACTGGTAACGACCTGTCTTGCCATGACAAGAGTGATAAAAGAGGCCGGGCTTAAGGCGGACGTCACCGCAGGTCTCAGTCTCGGAGAGTATGCGGCGATCGCGGCAGCAGGCGGCATGAAAGAGTCGGATGCCATCCGTCTGGTAAGAAAAAGAGGAATCCTGATGCAAAATACCGTGCCTGCAGGCCAGGGCGCTATGTGTGCCGTGATGGCTATGGAGGCGGAAAAAATAGAGCAGGTGATCGCTGAGATAGACGGCGTTACGGTGGCGAACTATAACTGCCCGGGACAGATCGTGATCACCGGAGAAAAGGCGGCGGTAGAGACGGCAGCGGCAGCTCTCAAAGAAGCGGGGGCAAAGCGGACAGTTATGCTCAATGTCAGCGGTCCGTTCCATTCTCCGATGCTTATTCCAGCGGGTGAGGAGCTGAGAAAAGAGCTTGGACATGTAAAGATGAGTTCCCTTGATATCCCGTATGTCACCAATGTAAACGCGAAGGAAGTGACGGATATCAGTGAGACGAGAGGGCTTTTGGCGAGACAGGTAAGCTCACCGGTGCGCTGGATGCAGAGCATGGAATATTTAATCGCCCACGGTGCGGACACATTTGTAGAGATTGGGCCGGGAAAGACACTGGCCGGGTTTATGAAAAAGATCAACCGTGAGGTAAAGGTCTTAAATATCGGTGCATGGGAAGATGTAGAGAAGACAGTATCCGCTCTTAGTTAAGGCGGATAGTTTCGGAAAGGAAAAACGGATGTTGACAGGAAAGATTGCAGTGGTAACCGGAGCGTCAAGAGGGATTGGCAGGGCCATCGCCCTTAAGCTGGCAAGTAAAGGCGCGGCAGTTATCGTAAATTATAACGGTTCAGAAGAGAAGGCTCTTGAGGTAAAGCATGAGATCGAGGTTCAGGGCGGCCGCGCCGCCATCTCCCAGTGCGATGTGTCTGATTTTGAAAAATGCGAGGCATTTATCACAAGTGTCATCAAAGAATACGGACAGATCGACATTCTTGTGAACAATGCAGGAATTACCAGAGACGGCCTTCTGATGAAGATGTCTGAGGAGGACTTTGACAAAGTGGTGGACACGAACCTTAAGGGTGCGTTCAATACCATCCGCTTTGCCAGCAGACAGATGTTAAAGCAGAGAAAGGGACGCATCATCAATATGGCGTCGGTGGTAGGTGTGACGGGCAATGCAGGTCAGGCCAATTACGCAGCATCGAAAGCAGGAATCATCGGGCTTACCAAGGCAGCAGCCAGAGAGCTTGCATCCAGAGGAGTTACGGTCAATGCTATAGCACCTGGGTTTATCGAGACAGACATGACCAATGCCCTTCCGGAAAAGGTGAAGGAAGCGACCATTTCCCAGATTCCCCTCGGAAAGTTCGGGAAAGCCGAGCATGTAGCAGCGGCAGCAGCTTTCTTAGCTTCTGAGGAAGCGGAATATATTACGGGCCAGGTACTCTGCGTAGACGGCGGCATGGCGATGTAAGGAGAGGAGAAGCAGGATGAAGAGACGAGTAGTAGTGACAGGACTTGGCGCCGTGACGCCGATCGGCAATACGGTGGAGGAGTTCTGGAGCGGAATCAAGGAAGGAAAAACAGGGATCGGGGAGATTACCAGATTCGACACTGCAGATTATAAAGTAAAGCTGGCGGCAGAAGTAAAAGACTTCAATCCGAAGGAGCGGATGGACGTTAAGGCGGCAAAACGCATGGAACCATTTGCACAGTATGCTGTGGCGGCAGCAAAAGAAGCTTATGAGGATTCAGGGCTTGATATGAAGAAAGAAGACCCCTTCCGTGCAGGTGTTATCGTCGGCTCGGGAATCGGAAGCCTTGAGACCGTAGAGCGGGAATATACGAAGATTCAGACAAAGGGGCCGGGAAAGGTACATCCTTTGATGGTGCCGTTGATGATCTCCAATATGGCGGCGGGCAATATCTCTATCCAGCTTGGATTTAAGGGGAAATGCACCAATGTAGTGACGGCCTGCGCATCCGGGACCAATTCCATCGGAGATGCTTTTCGGGCAATCCAGTATAACGATGCGGACATTATGATCGCCGGAGGATGCGAGAGCTGTATCTGTCCCACAGGTGTAGCAGGATTTACGGGGCTTACCGCGCTTTCCACCTCCACAGACCCGAAGCGGGCGTCGATTCCATTTGACAAAGCAAGAGACGGATTTGTGCTGGGCGAAGGAGCCGGAGTGGTAGTGTTAGAGGAGCTTGAACATGCGAAGGCGAGAGGTGCGAAGATCTATGCGGAGGTTGCAGGATACGGTGCGACGGGAGACGCATACCACATCACGTCCCCGGCGGAGGACGGCAGCGGTGCAGCCAAAGCCATGAGCCTTGCGATGGAAGAAGGCGGCGTTGAACCTTCACAGGTAGATTATATCAATGCACACGGAACCAGTACTCATCACAATGACTTGTTTGAGACGAGGGCGATCCATCTTGCGCTTGGTGATGCAGCGAAGGATGTAGTGGTCAACTCGACCAAATCTATGATCGGGCATCTTTTAGGAGCGGCAGGCGGCGTGGAATTCATCGTCTGCGTGAAGTCTATAGAGGACGGATTCATCCATCAGACAGTTGGAACGAAAGATGTCGATCCAGAAGAGTGTGACTTGAATTATGCCATCGGCGCGCCGGTTAAAAAGGACATCAACTGCGTACTTACCAATTCCCTTGGATTCGGCGGACACAATGCAACTTTACTTTTGAAAAAGTACGAAGCATAGAGGAGAAATTTGAATATGGAATTTGAACATCTCATTAAATTAATAGAAACCGTATCGGCATCAGCCTTAACCAGCTTCCAGTACGAAGAAAAAGGCGTAAAGATCAAACTTGGCAAAGAAGTAAAGAATGCAATGCCTGTGGGAAATGCAGTAAGTGCCGATGACAGGAATATCCAGAACACAACTGTAGTGCAGACCCAGGAGGTAAGCAGCCCGGCGGCGGAGAAGACAGAGGAAAGCAGCACGAAGCCGGAAGGAAAATTAGTCCTTTCTCCTCTGGTAGGGACATTTTATACAGCACCCGCCGAGGATGCAGATCCTTTTGTAGCCGTGGGCGATACGGTGAAAAAGGGGCAGACCCTTGCCATCGTGGAAGCGATGAAGCTAATGAACGAGATTGAGAGCGAGTATGACGGTGTGATCGAAGAAGTTCTGGTAGAGAACGGCAAGCCGGTAGAGTATAACCAGCCTTTGTTCAGATTGAGATAAGAGAGGTAGCTTTAGACATGAAGCATTTAGATATTAATGAAATCAAGAAAATCATCCCCCACAGGCATCCCTTCCTGCTGCTCGATTATATCGAAGACTACGAGCCGGGACAGTATGCAGTAGGCTACAAATGCGTCTCCTATAGAGAGGAATTTTTCGCAGGACATTTTCCGAAGGAGCCGGTGATGCCGGGAGTGCTGACGGTGGAGGCATTGGCCCAGGCCGGTGCGGTAGCCATCTTAAGTCAGGAAGAGAACCGGGGGAAGACCGCATATTTTGGCGGAATCAACAAGTGCAAGTTCAAGGGTAAGATCGTTCCGGGAGACAAAGTGCGCTTAGAGACAAAGATTATCCGGCAGAAAGGACCTGTCGGCATCGGAGAGGCGGTTGCCAGTGTGGACGGAAAAGTCGTTGTCAGTGCAGAGCTTACATTTATGATTGGATAGGTGACAGAGATGATAAAGAAGATATTAATCGCCAACCGGGGGGAGATTGCGGTGCGCATCATCCGGGCCTGCCGGGAGATGGGAATTGAGACGGTTGCCGTATATTCAGAGGCTGACAGAGAAGCGCTCCATACGAAGCTTGCAGACGAGGCGGTCTGTATCGGGCCGGCTCCTTCATCGGAAAGCTACTTAAGCATGGACCGCATTATCAGCGCCACCATCATAACCGGCGCGGATGCTATCCATCCAGGCTTCGGATTCCTGTCGGAAAACAGCAAATTTGCAGAGCTTTGCGAGCAGTGCAACATCACCTTTATCGGGCCGGACTCCGAGGTGATCGCCCGTCTCGGCAATAAGCAGGAGGCGAGAAATACGATGGTGGCGGCAGGCGTCCCGGTCATTCCGGGCACGACAGAGCCAATCTACGATGCACAGGCAGGGAAGGAAGCTGCTGAAAAGATTGGTTATCCGGTCATCGTAAAAGCAGCTCTTGGCGGAGGCGGCAAGGGTATGCGCGTAGCGGATACGCCGGAGGAGTTCGAGTCAAGCTTTCTGACAGCCCAGAAGGAGACCCAGATGGCTTTCGGGGATAATACCATGTATATCGAACATTTCGTGCAGCATCCAAGACATATTGAGTTTCAGATTTTAGCAGATTCTTTCGGAAATGTGATCCATCTCGGAGAACGTGACTGTTCTGTGCAGAGAAATCATCAGAAAATGATCGAAGAATCTCCGTCCGCAGCGCTTAATGAGGAACTTCGAAAGAGAATGGGCGAAGCGGCAGTAAAGGCTGCCAAGGCGGCCGGATATGTCAATGCGGGAACCATCGAATTTCTGCTCGAGAAGAATAACAACTTTTATTTTATGGAGATGAATACCCGGATTCAGGTAGAGCATCCCGTGACGGAATGGGTAACCGGAATTGATTTGATTAAAGAGCAGATCCGGATCGCTTCCGGGAAAAAGCTTTCTTACTCACAGGAGGATGTGCATCTTACCGGACATTCCATCGAGTGCCGGATCAATGCGGAGAACCCGGCGAAAGGATTCAGGCCTTCACCCGGAACGGTAAAAGATATGTATCTTCCAGGCGGTAAGGGCATACGGATTGACTCTGCTATCTACAGTGGTTATACGATTCCGCCCTATTATGATTCCATGGTGGCGAAGCTTATCGTCTGGGCGAAGAACCGTAAGGAAGCAATCGCGAAGATGCGCAGCGCCCTGGGGGAGATCATTATCGAAGGAATCGATACGAATGTGGATTACCAGTATGAGATTTTGAATCATCCGGATTATATCGCCGGAGATATTGATATAGAATTTATCGAAAAATTAGGAACAGCCGAAGGTGAAAATGTATGAAGCTGGATAATATGTTCAAGAAGACGAAATATTCTACACTGAGAAGAAGTGAATACAAAGCGGAGACCGCCCGCCCGGAGGTTCCCGAGGGACTTCTTCGGAAATGCAACAAATGCGGGGCGGCCATCATTGCAGAGGATGTAAAAAAGGATGCCTATATCTGTCCGAAGTGCGGCGGGTATTTCCGTATGCATGCATACCGCCGGATAGAGTTTGTGGCGGATGAAGGAACTTTTGAGGAGTGGGACAAAAGCCTTGAGACAAAGAATCCCCTGGAATATAAAGGTTACCCGGAGAAGCTTCAGGGACTTAAAGAAAAGACCGGGCTTGATGAGGCGGTGATTACCGGAAAAGCAAAGATTGACGGCACAGAGACGGTAATCGGTGTCTGTGACGGCAGATTTCTCATGGCCAGCATGGGCGAAGTAGTCGGAGAGAAGATCGCGCGGGCGGTGGAGCGGGCGACAAAAGAGCGGCTGCCGGTAATCCTCTTTGCCTGCTCCGGCGGGGCGAGGATGCAGGAAGGGATCACTTCTCTTATGCAGATGGCGAAGACTTCCGCGGCTTTAAAGCGCCACAGCGATGCAGGACTTCTCTATATCAGCGTTCTTACCGACCCTACGACAGGCGGGGTGACGGCAAGCTTTGCCATGCTTGGGGATATTATCCTTGCGGAACCAAAAGCGCTGATCGGATTTGCCGGGCCGCGGGTAATCGAGCAGACCATCGGGCAGAAGCTTCCCAAGGGCTTCCAGCGGTCAGAATTCTTGCTGGAGCACGGTTTCCTTGATGGGATTGTGGAGAGAAGCGAGCTTAAGGAAACGCTGGCGAATCTTCTTAAGCTTCATGCAGAGAAGGAACTTTTGAAAGAAGGCAGAGAGCAGGCGGCAGACGGAGAAGTTCATGCAGGCAGTGGGATCGCAGGCAGCCCGGATGGGGATACAGCGTCAGACGGCAGATTCACTGGCAATGTCAGCCATAGTAAGGCGGCAGAGCATCTTTCTGCCTGGGACCGGGTGATGCTTTCCCGTATGCAGGACCGCCCGGTGGGAAGTGATTATATCGAAAGTTTATTTACGGATTTTGTGGAACTTCACGGAGACCGCCTCTTTAAGGACGACCGGGCAGTAATCGGCGGCGTGGCAAGATTTGACGGTGTGCCGGTCACAGTGATCGCCCAGGCGAAGGGGACCAATACAAAGGAGAATATCGAGCGGAACTTCGGTATGCCGTCTCCGGAAGGCTACCGCAAGGCGCTGCGATTGATGAAGCAGGCTGAGAAGTTCCATCGGCCGGTCATCTGTTTTGTGGATACTCCCGGCGCATTCTGCGGCTTAGAGGCAGAGGAGCGGGGACAGGGGGAAGCTATCGCCAGAAATATCTATGAGATGTCTGCCCTTAGGGTTCCGGTGCTCTCCGTCATTATCGGAGAAGGCGGCAGCGGCGGCGCGTTAGCTATGGCGACGGCGGATGAAGTGTGGATGTTAGAAAATTCCGTATATTCCATTCTATCTCCGGAAGGCTTTGCAAGTATCCTCTGGAAAGACAGCAGCAAGGCAAAAGAGGCGGCAGAGGTGATGAAGCTGACAGCAAAAGACCTCTGTAAACTGGGAATCGTGGAGAAGGTATTTGAAGAGCCGCAGGATTTTTCGGCGGAGAACTTCGGGCAAGTCATCCGTCCTTTGCGAGAAGAGATTACAAGATTTCTTGCAGAATATGGAAGGATGAGTGAAGAGGAGCTTACGGAATACCGTTATATGCGCTTCCGTAATCTGTAACTGTAGGTATCAAGCAGGAGAAAAATAGAATGAAACCACTGAAAATGGGAAATATAGAAGCAAAAGTGCCAATTATTCAAGGCGGTATGGGAATCGGGATCAGTCTGGGAGGCCTTGCGGGGGCAGTTGCTTTGGAGGGCGGCATAGGGATCATCTCTGCCGCCCAGATTGGTTATCGGGAGCCGGACTTTGATACGGATACAAAGGAGGCCAACTTAAGAGCCATAAAAAAGGAATATGAGAAAGCAAGGAATATTGCGCCGGAAGGTGTCATTGGCTTCAACTTGATGGTAGCCATGCGCCATTATGAAGATTATGTGCGCGCGGCGGTAGAGACAGGGGCAGACCTTATCGTATCCGGCGCAGGGCTTCCTGTTGACCTTCCGGGACTCGTCGGGGAGGCTGACGTGAAGCTTGCACCCATCGTCTCCACGGAGAAATCAGCAAAAGTCATCTTAAAATACTGGGATAAAAAGTATAAGCGGGTTCCGGATCTGCTTGTCATCGAGGGCCCTCATGCCGGAGGCCATCTCGGCTTTGCCAGGGAGAAGCTGACAGAGTTTGATGATTTTTCGGTGTACGCAAAGGAAGTGGAGAAGGTCCTTGCCGTGGCAAAGGATTACGAAGAGCAATACGGAAAAAAGATACCCGCAGCCCTTGGCGGCGGTATCGATACACCGGAGGCGGCAAGGGATGCGTTTTTATTGGGCGTGGACGCGGTACAGGTGGCGACAAGATTCGTGACCACTGAGGAGTGCGATGCGGATAACCGCTATAAAAATGCTTACCTTGAAGCGAAAAAAGAAGACATCATCATCGTGAAAAGCCCGGTGGGGATGCCGGGGCGTGCCATCAATAACGACTTGATCAGGCGGGTGGCGGCCGGGGAGCGGATTCCCCACAGTCCATGCCACCGGTGCCTGCACCGCTGTAATCCGGCGCAGATTCCCTACTGCATCACAGACGCGCTGATCCATGCGGCAAAGGGTGAGCTTGAGGATGCGTTACTGTTCTGCGGAGCCAACGCATACAAAGCGGACAGGATAGAGACGGTGAAGGAAGTCATGGATGATTTGAAAAAATTGTTGTAAAATTTCGAAAATGATAGGAATTTGCAAAAAAGATGATATACTATCTATAGTATGACTTGACTTACGTTGTACCAGGGCATAAGTAAGATGAAAGGATAGCGGTATGGATAACGCATATAAGAAGATTAATTTCATTTTGGTAAATCTGATCAATGAAATCTGGGATCTGGAAGGAAAAGCAATTATCACAGAGGATTTCAAGGATATTACGAATAATGATATGCATGTCATCGAGGCCATCGGGCTTGGTGAGGGACACAACATGTCCTTTATCGCGAAACGGCTGGGTATCACGGTCGGGTCGCTGACTACAGCCATGAACAGCCTTGTGCGGAAAAAATATGTGCAGCGCTATCGGAGCGAAGAGGATCGGAGAGTGGTGTATGTCAAGCTGACAGAAAAAGGGGTGAAGGCATACAATCATCACGCAGATTATCATCATAAGATGACGATGGCAATCCGTGAGAGACTTGATGAGGAAGAACTGCCTGTCCTTTTTAAGACACTGGATGCCCTGACGATATTTTTCAAAGAATACAGTGAGCAAAGTTAAAAGGATGACAGATGGGCAGGAGGCGGAAAGTGATGTATGAGCAGGAAGTAAAGCGTTTGCAGGAGATGATTGACGACAGTGAGAGGATCGTGTTTTTCGGAGGGGCCGGAGTGTCTACGGAGAGTGATATCCCGGATTTTCGGAGTGCGGACGGGATTTATCAGCAGAAGTATAAGTATTCCCCGGAGCAGATCGTAAGCCATACGTTTTTTGTACATAGGACGGAGAGCTTCTATGAGTTCTATAAAGAAAAGATGATGTTCCTTGATGCAAAGCCCAATGCGGCCCATAAAAAGCTTGCCGAACTAGAGGAAGCGGGAAAACTTACGGCGGTGATCACGCAGAATATCGACGGGCTCCATCAGGCGGCAGGGAGTAAGAATGTGCTGGAGCTGCACGGAAGTATCCACCGCAATTACTGCCAAAGCTGCAGAAAATTTTATGATGCTGCATATGTGAAGGAGAGCGACGGGATCCCGAAGTGCTCCTGCGGCGGGATCATTAAGCCGGATGTGGTACTCTATGAGGAGGGACTGGATTCGGATGTGATCAGTAAGAGTATAAAGGCCATCAGCGAGGCGGATATGCTGATCATCGGCGGCACCTCGCTGGTCGTGTATCCGGCGGCCGGGTTTATCGATTATTTCCGGGGGAAACATCTCGTTGTGATCAATAAGAGCGCAACGGCAAGAGAAGTGGGCGCGGAGCTTTCCATATCAGCGCCGATTGGTGAGATTATGGGAAGGATAAGTGTATGACTCGGAGGAAGAAAAAATTAAAGCCCTATCATGGTATCATTCTCCTTATTTTGGCGGCGGTGGATATCTTTTTTGCGGGAGACTATCTTGTGCGGCAGTTCGGTTATTACGGCACATTGTTTGCCGAGCTGATCCTGCTCTTCCTGTCGGTGGGTGTGGTATTTGTATTCGGCGGCGATTTAAAGAAGGTATTTCCCATTCGTCGGCCGAAGGCGCATCAGGTGTTCGGAACGCTGGTGCTGTGGTTCGGCACACTTTTGACGACGATGATTGTTACAATGGTGATCATGATTTTCTTTCCAAAAGAAATGACAGAGGTGAGCGAGGGAATCAGCAGTTCGATAATGCATATTCCCTTTCTCGCCGCATTTGTCGTTGTAGCGGTATCCCCGGCAATTTGCGAAGAGGCGGTATTCCGGGGAGTGTTTTTTAACAGCCTTTTTAAGCCAGAGCGCAGTAAATGGTTTACGATCCTTGTTACCGCAGCGGTGTTCGGGGCATTTCACGGCAGCATCTGGCGCTTTTTCCCTACGTTTTTCTTAGGAATCGCTATGGGCTACGTGCTGATGGAGACGGGGAATATGTTTTACAATGTGCTTTTACACGGCGTCAATAATTTCTTTTCGCTCTTTGCCGCCTGGATGCTAAAATTCATGACCGGTGCGGAAGGGACGTATGGCGCGGATGATGTGGGGAGATTAATGGAGCAGAGTGATGCACTCCTTCAGATGCCTGTTTATTTGCTGGGGCAGTATCTGACTTTTTATGGCGGCAGCGGTTTGGTTCTTATTTATTTGGGCGATTATCTTATCCATAAAGGGCAGCCGGGTTATGATAAAGGGTTGTTCCCGAAGGAGAAACGGCGGACGCTTTTTGTGCTCGTGACGGTAAGCGTAGCCTGTGCGGTGATTGGGATTGTGCTGATGGCGGCCGGGATTGCAACGAAGGGGAGGAGTGGTCTGTGATGGATGAAGAATTGAAAAAGAATATGGAACAAACATGTCAAGAACTGGGAATGAATATGACTACTGCCATTACAATATTTGCAAAGAAACTGACAAGAGAAAAAAGGAATCCATTTGAAGTATCTATCGACCCGTTTTATTCTGAAAGCAACATGGAACATTTGCGTAGAGGAGTGGAGGCGCTCAATGCCGGAAAGGGTGTAGAGCATGATATTATCGAGGTAGCGAATGAAGAAAATCTGGTTTGATGAGGCATTGTGTGATAGAGATTGTATCCTGTAAAGGGCATTATAAATAGAAAACCCTGTCTACTGCTCCTGGGATTTAGGGTGAGACAGGGTTTTCTTGAGGCTGTAATGAGTTGTCATTTAGTCAGCCATGGGTGTTTTCAATAAAGCTGTTTCAAATACTTCAAGACTTCTTTCTAATATCCCATTCATATACGCAATCGCAGTTCCGTAATTCGTCATAGGCATCCCAGCATCTTCGGCACATTTCATCCGGTATTTCATCTCCCGCTCATTAAGCGTGCATCCGCCGCAGTGGATAATGAGGCGGTACTTGTCTAATTCCAGCGGAAATTCCGTCCCGCTGGTAAATTCAAAGTTCAGCTCTTTCCCTGTAAAATCTTTCAGCCAGTTCGGCAGCTTGACTGTGCCGATATCGTCACACTGACGGTGGTGGGTACACCCCTCGGAGATAAGGACAGTGTCGTCGTCCTTAAGGCTGTCAATAAATCTTGCACCCCTTACCAGCAGCTCAAGGTTTCCCTTATATCTTGCGAATAAGATAGAGAAGGAAGTCAGGGGAATATTTTCCGGAACAATCCGTGCTACCGTTTTAAACGCTTGGCTGTCCGTGATAACAAGAGAGGGCGGATTTTCAAGCTTTTTCAGAGTTTTCGCAAGTTCTGTCTCGCGCACTACAACAGAGACCGCGCCAGCCTCCAAAAGATCTCGTATAGTCTGCTGCTGCGGCAGGATCAGCCGTCCCTTGGGAGCCGCTTTGTCAATCGGAACTACAAGAACGACAAAATCCAAAGGCGAGACCAGGTCACGGACAATATGCCGTTCAGACTCGCCTGAGGGAATAAGACGCGCGATGCGTTCTCTAAGCTCATGAATCTGCGCTTTATCAAAAGCACTGACCCACAGGAGATCTTTACCGCCGATGCCAAGCTCCGCCAGGTGATTTTCTACATTCTCATCTTTGATGAAAGAACCACTGTCGTCTAAAAGAAGGTCAGACTTATTAAACACAACCAGATAAGGAATCTCCTTCTCCCTAATCCTTTCCAGAATCTTCGCATCATCCTCCGTCATTCCGGCAGACCCGTCCACAACCAGCAGGGCGATATCCGTCTTATTTAATATCTGGTAAGCCTTCTGCACCCGAAGTCTCCCAAGCTCCCCCTCGTCATCCAGTCCCGGCGTATCAATCATCACCACAGGTCCCAGCGGCAGCAGCTCCATAGCTTTTAACACAGGGTCAGTCGTCGTTCCTTTTTTTTCGGACACAATCGCCAAATCTTGCCCCGTCAGCGCATTGATCAGACTGGATTTCCCCGCATTGCGCCTCCCGAATATCCCAATATGAACCCGCTCTGCGGCAGGCGTACTATTCAAATTCATAACAAAACTCCTCCCCATATACAAACACATAATTAAAATTTAATGGATGAAATCTCCAGTCCCACAAGAACACAAATTAAACAAGTCAAGGCAGTATCCCATCGCCGTCCAATTTATAGTTTGACCAAAGCGCTCAGCGCCGGCAGCGGCATATTCCAAAGGAACCCTTCAAAAAGCGTCAGCACTTAGCGAGGTTTTTCACGAGCTTAGTATCTGCTACGCTTTTTGCGGAGCGCAAGCGTGGTGACGTGGAATATGCCGCTGCCGGCGCGTCCGCACTAGAAAACTCATAAACACCCTCTTTAGAAACGGAAATCCCGACGGTTATTTTCTCGAATGAGTTTCAGATTTTCAAGTACGGTCTGCCGTGCCTTTTCATTCGGAACATTTAAGACTTCTTTGTCTATCAGCTTATCGCCCAGCGCTTTTGTTGCCGGAGACGCATAATCCATCAGATATTCCTCCAAAGTCATCAGCGCATTCGGATGGCAACAGTTCTGGATCTGTCCTTTTTTGCACAGCGACATAAAGCGGTCGCCTGTCCGGCCTTCCCGGTAACATGCAGTACAGAAACTTGGGATATAGTCCATCTCCATCAGCCAGTGTACCACCTCGTCCAGCGTCCGCCCGTCGATGACATCGAACTGCTCTGACTTTTCGTCTTCCGGCTCCGGCTCGCAGTAGCCTCCTACGCTTGTCTTGGAGCCGCCGCTGATCTGGGAGATGCCAAGGTGCAGTACCCGTTCTCTCGTCTTCTGGCTCTCTCTTGTGGAAATGATCATGCCGGTGTAAGGAACGGCAATGCGGATGCAGGCAACGATTTTTGCAAATGTATCGTCGTCGATGCCATTTGTAAAGGAACTTGCGTCGATATCGTCTGCATTTCTGAGCCTGGGAACGCTGATGGTGTGCGGGCCGACGCCGAAAGCCGCCTCTAAGTGCTCTGCGTGCATGAGAAGTCCGGCAAATTCATAGCGGTATTTGTCAAGACCGAAGAGAACGCCGATTCCTACATCGTCGATACCGCCTTCCATGGCACGGTCCATAGCCTCCGTGTGATAGTCATAATCATGCTTTGGCCCGGTGGGATGGAGCGTCAGATAGCTCTCCTTGTGATAGGTCTCCTGGAACAGGATGTATGTGCCAATCTCCGCCTCCTTGAGCAGACGGTAATTGTCGACGGTGGTTGCGGCGATATTAATGTTGACGCGGCGGATTGCGCCGTTTTTATGCTTAATGCCATAGACGGTCTTAATGCTGTCAAGATAATATTCCATGGTGTTATGTACCGGGTCTTCCCCCGCCTCTAAAGCCAGCCGCTTATGCCCCATATCCTGCAGTGCGATAACCTCCCGGCGGATGTCCTCCTGGGATAGCTGCTTTCGCGGGATGTGTTTATTTGTGGCATGATACGGGCAGTAGGTGCAGCCGTTGATGCAGTAGTTGGAAAGATATAACGGCGCAAAGAGCACGATGCGGTTTCCGTAGAAATCTTTTTTAATCTGCTCCGCAAGGCGGAAGATTTTTTCGTTTAATTCGGGATTGTCGCAGGCCAGCAGGACAGACGCCTCCCGGTGGGTCAATCCCTTGCGATTTTCCGCCTTTTTTATGATGGACTTAACAAGCGCTAAATTGTCTTTGTTCTCGTCCGCGTAGGCGAGGGTGTTGAGGATTTCCTCATGGTTGATAAAATCGTCAGCGTGTTTTGAATTTACGTCGTACATCATGTACCTCCTTAATAAATGAAAATGTATATATCTATCTGTTAAAATGAATTCTGTCGTTTTCCTGCCCCAAAGGCCGGGAAATCAGAGGTTCAGGGAATCGCCCCTGGCGGTTACCGTCCGGTAGCCGATGGCATTTATTTTTTTCTCTAAGCTTTCGCGGCACTGCGCGAATTCCTCTCCGGTGCAGATTTTGTTGTCGTAGAGGAGATAATCTCCCCGTACATTTTTTGGGGAAAGATTCGGCATCACCACATTGGCTCCGGCAAGGATTCCAAGCTCCCGCCCCTCCGGGTGGATGGTTCCCAGAGCCGTCGTGGCGGGAAGGAGAACCTTCGGCAGCATCAGGCGGATGCAGCCAAGGAGGAAAAGTGTTAGCGAAAGCGTTCCGGCAGGCTGCTCCTTAAAGGGGGTGTCCCGGTGGGGGATAAACGGCCCGATGCCCACCATCTGGGGATTCAGTTCCTTTAGGAAAAGCATGTCTTCGGCGAGGAATTCCGGCGTCTGGTAAGGAGCGCCCACCATGAATCCGGTTCCGACCTGGTAACCGATTTCCTTTAAATTCCAGAGACACTGCCTGCGGTTTTCGGCGCGCAGTGACGGGGGGTGGAGCATGGCGTAGTGTTCGTCATTGCGGGTTTCGTGGCGCAGAAGGTAACGGTTGGCTCCTGCGTCGTAAAACGCCTGGTAGCTTTCCTTTTTCCATTCCCCGACGGAGAGGGTAATCGCACAGTCCGGAAAATTTTTGCGGATTTTGCGGACGAGATTCGCCAGCCGGTCCTCGGTAAAGGACGCGTCCTCACCGCTCTGGAGGACGAAGGTGCGGAATCCCAGCCCGTAGCCTTCGCGGCAGCAGGAGAGGATAGTATCCTCGTCAAGGCGGTAACGGCGGGCTTTTTTGTTGCTCCTGCGGATGCCGCAGTAGAGACAGTCGTTCCTGCAATAGTTGGAGAACTCGATAAGCCCCCGCAGGAAGATGTCTTTGCCGTAGTAACGCTCCTGCTCTTCTCTAGCCAGTGAAAACAGGTATTCGGAAAGCTTTGGCGAGCGGTTTTTGATAAGGGCGGCCCACTCTGCGGAGGAAAGGGCGCGCTCTTTTTTTAGATTGTCGATGAGTTCAAAATATCTGTCCATAAATCTCCTGAAGTAATAAATTATTTGGCTGCATTCGCAGCATAAGCCCGGGATTGCAGCAACGTGACCGGGCAGGCATAAAAAGGCCTGACGTTTCAGGCGTCAGGTTCTAGACCGGGAATGCATATATAAAAGATAGGATTATCTGCGATATGCGCTTTCCGGCAAATATAAAGTCTCGAATCTGTCCGCCTTTTCACGCAGGATTATGCCCTTTGTGATCAGTACGTTTAAGAGGAGTATAGCATATGAGGGGGAAAGATACAAGGAATTATCTTTTCAAAAAAGGTATTGACAGGATAGTATCTTGTGATACAATATAGCTAAGAACATTGCAATGCAAGGTAGATGAAAGAGGCGATGATAGATATGGATAAAAGCCAGATGATGAAAGGAATACTAGAAGGCTGCATCTTAAAGATCATAGATAAGTCCGAGACTTACGGATATGAAATTGTGGAGCAGCTCCAACAGTATGGCTTTACAGACGTGAAGGAGGGAACTCTCTATCCGCTCTTACTCAGGTTGGAAAAGAAGGAGCTTATCGCGGCGACTTTCAAGCCCAGTCCGCTAGGACCCAAGAGGAAGTATTACAACCTAACGGAGGAGGGGAAAGAGTATGTCGCAGGATTTTACGAAGTATGGAACGAAGTGAGGCAGACAGTAGAAGGGATATTCAGCGAGGAGGAAAAAAGATGAGTTTGTTCTATAATAATTACCAGCGGCTGGTTCAGGAAAATAATGATGCAATCGTACAGCTTTCTGGGGAGAGCTTTAAAACACTGCAGAGAATGTTTGAGTATTTGAACCTCTATGATGCTTCGCTTTTCGAGTTGGAGGTAATTAAAAAGGATCTGATCGGCGTAGCGCAGGAGGCGGAAATGGAAGGCGCTGACTTTAAGGATAAGTTAGGGATGCCGGAAAGGGAATTCTGCGACAGCCTGGTGAGAGAAGGCATGGAACATGTCCGCTGGGAGCGCATGATCTTAGCGGTGAGAAATGGAATGCTGATGTTTTTCGGATTTTACATTTTTTATTGGCTGATGATAGATGGTGCGACTGCGGATTATGGAATCCCTACGTCAGCGATATTTATCGGGATATGGTGCGCTGCCTGGGATTACATGATAAAATACCGGATTCGGGGGCTTGGCACATACCGTCTGACAGACAGAGGAAAACGGTGGCTGTCGTTTGGCGGCAGGATGAGCCTGATGATGGTATATATAACGGTGTTAAACCATATGTCACTGAAAAGATTATTCCTCGTGAGAGGAAACGGCGTAGTTTTACTTTTGGTTCTGTTTCTGATCGTCGCCGCAGTATTTTTCGGAAATAATTGCTACTGGGATAAGCGCTCGGAGAAATATAACTGGAGATAGACAGAGAACCGGGCAGTAAAGCAGTTATATAAATGAAACAGTAGTTTAAAAAGAAATTTTCAGCAAGGAGGATTGGCAGATGAGTCTGTTTCGCAATAATTACAAAAAACTGATGCAGGAGAATAAATACGGGTTGGCAGAGATTTCAGGTAAAAATTTTAAGGTTCTGGATAGTATGTTTAAATACTTGCGGACCTTCGAGGTGTCCCTGTTTGAACTGGAAGTGATAAAAAAAGATCTGATCGGCCTGGCGAAGGAGGCGGAAGCGGAGGGCGTCACGTTGTCAGATAAGATTGGAATGCCGGAAAAAGATTTCTGCGACAGTCTCGTAAAGGATGGGATAAAGCCCAGCTATCTGGAGCAGGCTATTCCGCTTGTCAGATCAATTATCATAATGCTTTTTATATGTTATACTATTCTTTGGAAATTTGAGGGGTCACCAGAGACTTACGGGTTTCCGGGTTCTTTGCTTATTGTGGGAGCAGTGGCTTGGATATACGATTTTCTATTGGTGCGGAATCTGGAAAGAAAAAGAGCAGCGTATTCTTTTTCGGTTGAGGACAGGAACAAGAGAAAGTTATATCGTTTTTTGGTATCTTTATCTTTATTTTTATTGTTTATGTGGGAGCTCCCAGAAGGTATGGATTTTACAATACCCGGAAATGGAAAAGTGATATTTTTTACCCTGTTAATCCTTTCTGTAGTGTCCTTTTTCGGCAACAATTACTACTGGGATAAGCTTTCTGAAAAATACAACTGGAAATAAGGTGGATTATGGAAATATTACAAGCAGCCTTTTTTGTCGTCCTGCTGGCGGTATCATATCAGGACATAAAGAAGATGGAGATAAAAGACGGCTGCCACGCAGCTATCGTGCTGCTGGCTGTCGCAGCAATACTTTTAGATAAAAATCCGGGAATCTTATCTAGGCTTTTGGGCGTACTGTGTGTCAGTGCGCCTATGTTTGCACTGACGCTTCTGATTCCCGGTGCTTTCGGCGGCGGGGATATCAAGCTAATGGCGGCGGCAGGATTATTTCTGGGATGGGAGAACACAGTGATAGCGGCAGTGCTCGCGGTATTTGCTGCCGGCGCGTATGCGTTGTATCTTCTTTTGATTAAAAAGGCAGACAGAGAGCAGCGTTTTCCGTTTGGGCCATTTTTATGCGCGGGGATGGCTGCAGCGGTATTGTGGGGAAGCGAGATTCGGGAGTTTTGGCTGAATTTATAAAATACATATTGCTGTCTGTTTTGCTCTCATGATATACTTAAATATCTGAAAGGAGAACGCCATGACAAGACAGGAACGGGTCAGCAGACTGATCGATTATCTGAAAAAGGAAAATGACGGCTATGCATCGATTATGGAGCCGGTGAATTATCATGAAAAGCGAAGTCTCCTCCGGAGCCTGATGAATGTGCGCTGGCCCGGAGAGGCTTTACCGGAGTATTATGAGCTTCAGGACACACTGTTAAAGGATGAACTTAAGAAAAAAGGCATCGTGCGGTTAAGGGACATTCCCGTGGTGGCCGACGAATATCCTTGCACGGGTATTAAGAACGCAGACAGGATATCCATCTGGCAGGGAGACATCACAAGGCTTGCTGTCGATGCGATCGTAAATGCCGCAAACAGCCAGATGTTAGGATGCTTTGTCCCCTGTCACGGCTGTATCGACAATGCGATTCATTCTGCGGCGGGCATCCAGCTTCGCAATGAATGTGCAGAGATTATGGACAGGCAGGGACACGAGGAACCGACAGGCAGGGCGAAGATAACAAAGGGATATAATCTTCCGGCTAAGCATGTCATCCACACGGTAGGGCCGATTGTGGGGGTCAGCGTTACGGAAAAGCAGCAGGAGCAGTTGAAATCCTGTTATCTGAGCAGTATGATACTGGCGGAGCGGGAAAGGCTCTGGTCGGTGGCTTTCTGCTGTATATCGACAGGAGAATTTCATTTCCCCAATAAGCTTGCCGCCCAGATTGCGGTCGAGACCGTAGACCGTTACCTGTCCAAATCCAGTTTGGAGCGGGTGGTGTTCAATGTGTTCAAGGATGAGGATCTTCATATATACCGGAAGCTGATGCAGTAAGAGACGGTAGGACAATACATTTTATGATAAAGATTGGAGATAATTTATGGATAAGGTAAGATTAGGAAGAACAGAGATTGTTGTCAATAAGAATGGATTCGGCGCGCTCCCGATTCAGCGTGTCAGCAGGGAGGAAGCGGCGGTCATTCTAAAAAAAGCCTACGACAACGGCGTACAGCTATTCGATACTGCCAGGGCATATACCGACAGCGAGGAAAAGTTAAATTACGCGCTGTCGGATGTGCGGGAGCATATCTACATCACGACAAAGACGATGGCGGAGGATGCAGAAAGTTTCTGGAAGGATCTGGAGACATCCTTAAGAACACTTGGTACAGATCATATCGACGTCTACCAGTTCCACAACCCGCCGTTTTGTCCAAAGCCGGGAGGGGAAGACGGCCTTTATGATGCCATGCTTGAGGCGAAAGAGCAGGGGAAGATTCGTCATATCGGAATTACGAACCATCGGCTTGCGGTGGCCAAAGAGGCGATTGAAAGCGGACTTTATGATACTCTTCAGTTTCCGTTCAGCTATCTGAGTGCGGAGAGTGAAAAGAAGCTTATCGAGCAGTGTAAGGAAAAAGATATGGGATTCCTGGCGATGAAGGCATTAGCGGGAGGTCTGATCAACAGGTCGGCACTTGCCTATGCATTTATGAATGAATATGACAATGTGCTTCCAATCTGGGGAATCCAGCGGGAGAGTGAACTTGACGAATTCCTCTCCTATCAGGAGGACCCGCCGAAATATGAGGGTGAAGTAGCTTCGCAGATTGCAGAGGATATCAAAGAATTCCAGGGTGATTTCTGCAGGGGGTGCGGATATTGTATGCCATGTCCGGCAGGCATAGAGATCAATAACTGCGCCAGGATGTCACTGCTCATCCGCCGGGCTGTGTCGGCGAACTTTTTAAATGAAGAGACACAGGAGAAGATGAAAAAGATAGAAAATTGTCTTGAATGCGGGCAATGCAGATCAAAATGTCCGTATGGCCTCGACACTCCGGAACTGTTAAAGAAAAATTATAAGGATTATCAAGAGGTCCTGGAGGGGAAAGCCATATAAAACGAGGCAGCAGATATTGATGTTGAAGGAGGCATGATATGGGACACCTGACGACGAAGGACGCATACAAGAATCTGGAAGACCGCATCAACTGGTTTACACAAGGAGCACCGGCTTCTGAGACACTGTACAAGATCCTGCAGGTTTTGTACACGGAGAAGGAGGCAAAATGGGTGGCGCTTCTGCCGGTCCGTCCGTTTACATTGAAACGGGCGGCAAAGATCTGGGGGACGACGGAAGCAAAGGCGGAGAGACTTCTTGATCATCTCTGTGAGAAAGCCCTTTTGGTAGATTCGGATTATCATGGGGAGCGGCAGTTTGTGATGCCGCCTCCGATGGCAGGATTCATTGAGTTCGCCTTGATGCGTACGAGAGGGGATATCGACCAGAAATATTTGAGCGAGCTTTACTATCAGTATATGAATGTGGAGGAGGATTTTGTCAAGGACTTATTCTTTGCCACAGAGACGAGACTTGGACGGGTATATGTGCAGGAGCCAGTGTTAACCAATGAAAAGACGAATCATATCTTAGACTATGAGAGGGCGACCCACATCGTGGAGGAAGCGAAGTATATTGGCCTTGGCACCTGCTACTGCCGGCATAAGATGTACCATGCCGGGCATCCCTGCGAGATCGATGCGCCTTGGGAAGTATGCCTGACCTTTGACAATGTGGCGCGCTCTCTGGCGGAGCACGGTGATTATGCCAGATTGATCTCCAAAGAAGAGGCAAAGGAAGTTCTTGAACTTTCCTATGAGAGTAACCTGGTACAGATTGGGGAAAATGTCAGGGAGCATCCTGCATTCATCTGTAACTGCTGCGGATGCTGCTGCGAGGCTTTGCAGGCAGCGCGTAAGTTCAGCCCGATGCAGCCGGTGGCGACGACCAACTATATCCCGAAGGTATCATTAGAGACATGTATTGGCTGCGGGAAATGCGCAAAGGTGTGCCCAATACTGGCAATTTCCATGAAAGAAAAGCGCCCGGTCATCGACGAAGAGATCTGCCTTGGCTGCGGAGTATGTGCAAGAAATTGCCCGACAAAAGCTATTGCGCTCGAACGGAGACCGATCCAGGTCATCACTCCGGTAAACAGTACTCATCGGTTCGTGCTCCAGGCTATTGAAAAGGGAACCTTGCAGAACCTGGTCTTTGACAATCAGGCGTTTGCCAACCACCGGACGATGGCAGCAGTGTTCGGGACGATCTTAAAACTGCCGCCCCTTAAGCAGGCATTGGCCAGCAAGCAGTTTAAGTCGGTATATTTGGATAAGCTTTTATCGATGCACCAGAAAGAAAAGTAAGCTATGGATCCATTGGCAGGATGGAGGGAGGACGGACGGGAATGAAGCTGTTGATCAAACAGAGAGTGTTTTCGTGGACAGACACTTACGATGTGTACGATGAAGACGGAAAGGTAAAATATTTTGTCAAGGCAGAGTTTTTCGCGATGGGGCATGTGCTCCACGTGTATGACAAGTCAGAGCAGGAAGTGGGAAGCATCCGGCAGAAGATCCTGTCATTTGTCCCTGTTTTTGAGATTGAGGTAAATGGCAGGACGATGGGAAGGATTGAGAAGAAGATATCCCTGTTCTGGCCGAAATACGATATAGATTTCAACGGATGGCGTGCCGAAGGAGATTTTATGGGGTGGGATTATGATGTGTACAGCGGCCGGAGCGCAGCGGTACATATCTCGAAGGAGCTGTTTCATTGGGGCGACACCTATGTGATCGACTACTCTGACCCGGCAGATGAACTGATGGCGCTGCTCCTTGTCATCGCTATAGACGCGGCGAACTGCACCGGCGGGACTTAAAGGATTTTCACAGATCAGTCAGACAGGAAAATATAATGCCGAAGATAATGCAAAAAAATAATCTGAAAATGGCTTGACGGTAAGAGAAAAATATGGGATGATGAATGTCCTGCTGTAGTTATATCCGGCTTGTTCTCCAGTGGACAGGGCGTGAATTCCTCTGTCCGCTGAGGGTAAACAGTAAAAATAAACGTGCTCCATCCGGTTGTCAATCGGGTGGGGCATTTTGGGAGGAAGAGAATATGATTGATCTGCTGGACCGCGGTTATTGCCCTTCGCTGGATGAGTTGAGCGGATATGTCAGGAATCCTTTGTTTGACAGATTCTGCCTCGGGATGAAAGAAAGGTTCAATTGCAGAGAGGACATATCGTACAGCGGCTGCAGTTGGGAACGCGGATGGAATGTCAGGTTCAAAAAGTCGGGGAAGACTTTATGTATTTTATATATAAGGGAATTTTACTTTACCGCACTTGTTGTGATCGGCAAAAAGGAGAAAGAGGCGGCAGAGTCAGTTCTGCCGGACTGTACGCGCAGATTGCAGGAAATTTATCACCAGACAAAGGAGGGGAATGGACAGCGATGGCTCATGATCGATCTGGAGGATTATGACGCCGTGTATGACGACGTATTTCGTCTTATTGAAATCAAAGGGAGGTAGAAGGATTTCAGGAAAGCCCCGGTGGGAAAATATGCCCTGGGGAGAGACAGGTATGCCACAATTAATTTGTAAATGAGAGGAGATATGCACATGAGAAAAAAGATGAAGAGATGGTTGTACGCACTGATGGCTGCGGCAGTGATGCTTGGGGGAATACAGATGCCGGCAGTGGTTAAGGCTCAGGAGAGCGGGAAGGCGGCACGGAGCGGGGTTACAGTTACTACTCAAGAGCAGTTTATGGCCGCTTTGCAGCAGAAAAGTAGCCCGATTACGGTGAACGGACTTATCACTATAGGTAAAGAAGCAGATTCTAACGGCAGGATGCGTCCGGTGAAGATTCCGGGAGGAACTGTGATCCAAGGTGGTGGGACGGGGAGCAATTTGAATGCCCGGTGTCCTGTTCAAATAGAGGGAGATAATGTCCTGTTCCAGAATATTAAGTTGACGTTTGAATCCAGCGATGCGTTAGGAAGTGTGCCGCACAGAGAAATCTATCTTGCGGGGCACGGACTTACTTTGGATAATGTGGAGACTTATCTGGAAGGCAGCGGAGGAGACTTTGGAGGGTTGGGAGGCTCTGAGACAGAGCTGCTTCCGTCTGTCTATGCAGGAGGTTATCCAGGCTCAAGCCTTGGCAGTAACGCGTCTTTGACAGTGAGAAATTCTAATGATAAAACGATGTTTAAGGTGATCCATATGGGACATGGAACGGAAAATGGCAACCATGTTTCTTATCAGGGAGAAGCCGTACTGAACTTGGATGCTAATGCAGTGGTGCGTGAAGGGGTTGATACAAGTCAGAACACCCGCGCGTCAATTAACATGACTGGAGGAGAGCATTCGTTTGCAAAGGCAAAGAAGTTTGTCGGAAATGCTAACACAACGTTGACACTCAATACAGTTTCTATGGCAGAAGCGGAGGTAGACAGTGTAGGGAATGTTGTACTTGAGAATAAATCGTGTCTTTCGCCTAAGACAAATTTGCAGAATATAACGTTAAAGAGCGGTGCCTGCCTGGATTATACAGGCATAGACCAGGCGAAGATTACGGGGAATTTCACTGGAACAGCGAGTGGAGAACAGGACAGAGGAATGCTTGTGCTGAAGCCGGAAGGTTTAGTGGTTATTAACGGGAATATTACAGGAACTACACAGTTTCAGACAGGCCATCGTTTATTTCCGGATATAATTAATTCGGATCATCCATACATCCATTCTGATGCTTCAAAAGGATCAGAATCGAATTTTGTATTGGCGCAGGAAAGTGTAGATTTTGGATATGAATTGAGATATTCTGGTGGTGTATGGACAGGATATAGGGAGTTGGAAGCTGAGCGGAAGATTGGTCGTATAGAGATACTTGCAGCGCCATCGAAGGTGGATATAAAAAATCTTACTGTTGCAGAGGGGGAGGAACCCAATAAAGATATATATTTTGATATAAAATGGTATGACAAAGAAGGGAAAGTCTTTAGTGATGAGGAGGTAGAGGAAAAGCAATTTTATCAAATTGATTATGTGATCCGTATCCGTACAGAATGTTGGGAAGAAAATGTTTCAGGGGAGTCAAATTGGCTTCAGTGGGTTGGACTTATTCCTTCGGAAAATTATTCGGGGAGATATTATCTGCAATCTTTCGGAAAGGAAGATGGCGTACATGAGGGCGAATATACTTTCTTATTTTTGTCTGAACCCGCCGGGGATTTTGAGACTATAGATGATGTAAAAGCATTAAAAAATACAGTGATTAAAGAACAGCATGTATTGTTCTATGATTCAAATAAGGGCGGAGAGACGCCGGGCCATATTCACACATATAAAGGTGAGGAGACAAAAAAAGCAACTTGTTTGGAAGAAGGTGTTATGACTTATACCTGTACGGTCACTGACTGCGCAGAACAATACACAGAAACAATTGCGAAATCTGACCATGAATATAAAGAGAAGATAATGCAGAAAGCGACCTGTACAGAACCGGGCATTATGGCATATGAGTGTATTTGCGGTAGAATGTATACAGAGGAGATTCCGCAGTTAGGCAGTGGTCATGATCTGGTAATAGACGAAGCAGTAGAGGCAACAGAGGATAAGGATGGTTTGACTCAGGGAAGCCATTGCAGCGTCTGCGGCACGGTGTTAAAAGAGCAGGAGAAAATTCCAGCTCATAAGCATAATTATCAGGTAACAGAAACAAAAGCGGCAACCTGTACCGAAGAAGGAAGCCAGACCTTTACATGCAGCGAATGCCCCCAAAGCTATAAAGAGAATATTCAAGCCAATGGGCATGTTGAGGTAACAGACCCCGCAGTTGAGCCTACAGAAACAACAGATGGAAAGACCGAGGGAAGTCATTGCAGTGTATGTGGCACAGAGTTAAAGAAGCAGGAAATAATCCCTGCAACCGGGAAGACAGAAGAAGAGCATAAGCATACATATACAAGTAAAGTGACGAAAGCAGCAACTTGTACAGATAAAGGAATTAAAACCTTTACATGCAGCGTCTGTGAAGACACGTATACAGAAGATATTGCAGCGTTAGGACATAAGGAAGTAACAGACCCCGCAGTCGAGCCGACGGAGACGACGGAGGGAAAGACCGAAGGAAGCCATTGCAGCGTCTGTGGCACGGTGTTAAAGGCGCAGGAAACTATCCCGGTCAAACCAGTAACCCCGGAGAATCCGGATCCCAAACCGCCAATAAACCCGGATCCGGAAGATCCGGATCCAGGACCCGGCACTCCTTCCACCCATACCCACGCCTACCAGGAGGCCATTACCAAAGTGCCGACATGCACAGCTTTGGGAACTAGGACATTTACCTGCGAGTGCGGAGATACCTATACAGAGGAACTTCCGATGGTTGCGCACCAGTACACTGAGAAACGTATCCCGGCGGCGGTAAGCAGCCCCGGCAAAGTACAGCAGATCTGCAGCGTATGTTCGGCAGTAAAGGACGAAGCGCTTATCGACGGGATCCAGAGCTTTTCATTGAGCCGGACGGATTACGTGTATGATGGGAAGTCGAAAAAGCCCTCGGTGATCATTAAAGATACTAAGGGCAGACGTCTGGCGGAGGGAGCAGACTATAAGGCCAGTTACGCCAGAGGAAGGATCAATCCGGGTGTTTACACAGTGACCGTTAAGCTCACCGGAAACTATAGCGGGCAGATGTCAGGAACCTTCACCATCAGGCCGAAGAAGACCGTTCTGAGAAAAGTTACGCCAAGATCTGGAGGCATGCAGGTGACATGGAAAAAGAACTTGGTGAAGACAGACGGTTATCAGATCCAGTACAGTACCGACAAGAAGTTCAAAAACCCGGCGGCGAAGGTTACCACCGCGAAGAAATATGCTGTCGGCAAGAAGATTTCCAAGCTGAAGCCGAACAAGAAGTATTACGTAAGGATCCGGACTTACAAGATCGTGCGGACGAATGGAAAGAGCAAACGGGTGTATTCCGACTGGTCCGAGGCAAAGACCGTCCGTACAAAAAAATAAAAGGTAATTCTTAAGAATATCAGATCAAAAACCTGTGTGGTCCATAGTGGGCTGCACAGGTTTTTTCAAAAAAAGCAAAAAAGTTTGTAATAAAATCCATGTAGGGTACTCTTAATTATATAACCTGATACCAGGGACAACAGGTTACGGATGATATGCGGAGCAATCCACGTACCAGGGATTTTACGCGGGGAGGTGTATGGATGAACGAGTTTGAAGAGATTTACGGCAAATATATGAAAGCTGTATACAATTTTATCATGAAATTATCCGATGACTCCCACGTTGCAGAGGAGATTACCCAGCAGACTTTTGTGATCGCGTTGGAGAAGCTTGATACTTTCCGTGGAGAGTGCAAGATGTCAGTGTGGCTGTGCCAGATTGCGAAACACGAATATTTTGCCTGGGAGAAAAAGATGAAGCGGCGGCGGGCGCACAGCGCGGGCCAGGTCATGGAACAGAGGCAGCAGAGGGAAAGAGATAAGGACGGGCTGGTCAACGCTATGATCGACCGCGAGAACTACGAGCGTGTCATGGAAGTGTGGCACCGGCTCCCGGAGCCGTATAAAGAAGTGTTCATGCTGCATACGATGGCGGAGATGCCTTATGAGGATATCGGAAAGCTGTTTAAAAAAAGCGCTAACTGGAGCAGAGTTGTATATTATCGCGCAAAGAAAATGATTATCGAAGAGCTTGGAGGTGTATAGGATGAAATGCAAGATTATCTGTGATCTGCTGCCCTTATATATTGATGATGTGTGCAGCGATGAGACGAAAGAGTTAGTGGAGCGGCACCTGGAAAAGTGCCCTGCCTGTCGCAGTGAGTACGAGAAGATGAAAGCAGAGCTCTCCCTTCACGAGGCTGAGGATCTTGACGAGAAGGAACTGATGAAAAAGGGGGAGGAGAAGATGAAAGAATATGTAAAGGAGAAGATATACCAGAAAGTGATACTGGCCGATACGATCCTGAACCTGCTGGTGACGGCTCTTGGGATTACCCACGGGATAAGCGGAGTGATGGGCGGGGATCCGTATTATTATGCGGAGATGTTTATCATCTTAGGACCGCTGGGGATATTTTTCATTTCGGACATCATCTACTGGTTTAGGTATGCGACGAGGCGCAGGGCGGGGACGGTTATCGTTGATACGATCTGCAAGATGTCCTTCTGGATGAAAGTTGTCTTACTGGTCTGCGCGATCGCTATGGCTGCAACCGTAGGCTTTTATACGCTGTTTACCGAATGGAGCTGGTAAAGGATATTCAGAAGGAGAATGAGTTGGTTACAGGGAGGATACGGATATGCTGAATAAATTTTTCCTGAAAATATTGTGGAACCGCCGGAGGGACTTTTTCCTGGTGGTCTTAAGCGGGATGTTCATCATCTCGATGGTGTATTTTTCCGCGGCTGTGGGAAGCTTTTTAAGCTTTGTCAACACGGGCAGGCTGCCGGAGATGACGCCGCTGATCGGAGAGGTGGAAAAGTTTTATCTGCTGCCATATGTCCTGCTGCTATTTCTTATGCTCCTTATCCTTTTGTCCTATATCCGCAAGCGCTCGGGAGACTACGCGATGCTGGCTGTGCTGGGGATTCAGACGAAGCACCGCTACCGGTTCGTGGGGATGGAATACGCAGGGATCATCCTTCTGTCGTCCTGCGGCGGAATGATGCTTGGTTTTTTGGAGGCGGAGGCAGCGCGCCGGATACTGGAGGGCATTTTTAAGGATATTACCGACCATATCCCGTTTGGGACCGCGCCCGTTAAGCTTGCGGTGATCATCAGCCTGATCATGTTTGGCCTGGGATTTATCATCTGCGACCAGGTGGTTTCCTGTCTTGGGGCAGATGCGTTGGCGGCAGGCGGGAAAAAGAGCGGGAGGCCCCTTAAGAAATCTCCGGTGCTTCTGTTTGCCGGGATAGTGACAGAGCTTATCGCCCTGGCATCGGTGGTGACTTACTGGGGAAGGATCAAAGGCCATGTTCCCCAGGCACTGGCGGCAGGCGGACTGTTTCTAATGATGATCTCTGTCGGCGGCTTTTACCTGACCCGACTGCGGGAGAATAAGGGAAGGTATTACCGGAAACTTCTGTGGCTTGATGACTGGTATCACAGATTTTACTATCACATGAATATGGCATATATCGCGGCGGCATTTTTGTTCGTGATCATCTTCGACTTTATGCCGGCTCTTTTTGACAGTCTTCCTCTTGTGCAGCCGGAGAACTACCCTAATGATCTGGTCTGGCAGGCCAACGAGGGGGACGAGGAATTCCTTGAATCGCTGAAGGAGCGGTACGGTGTGAAGGTTGAGACAAGGAAAAGCTTTCGGGTGGCGACGGCGGATTTTGGCGAGCATACGGGGATATCAGTTTCAGAGTATGAGGCGTGGACAAAGGAGCATCTTGAGCTGTCGGATAAGGAAATCTTTGTCGTACACCAGCGCGACCGGGAGGACAGGGGGCTTATCGGGCTTGACTTTGGGAACCGGAGCCCGCGGATGTATATCGGGAGTACGGATTATGATTTGTGGATATTTTCAGGGGCTGGAGTTATGCCGGGGAACCAGTTCGTCAGGGAATATATCGTTAAAGGGACGAAGGAGCGTATCCTGACGGGGAACTTTAAGACCCGGTCACTGGACTTTATCGGCGAAGTGTATGAGGATATCATCGTATTTGCTGACAAGGAATTCGAGCGGATACGCCAAAATGCACGGGGAGCCAATCTTTTGGTGATCATGGAGATACCAAAGCACCGTGATGAGGTGGTGGAGGAAGTGTATGCTTACGCGAGGGAGCACTCCCAGGTGAATTTTTACGACTGGCAGGAGGGGAACTTGATCTACGAAGGGCGGCAGCAGGGCATCGAGAGCCGGAAGCAGAAGATGTACGGAGTAAGCGCCATGCTGATCAATATCATCACGTTGTTTTTGTGTGTACTGTTTGTGCTGATCGAGAAGCAGGAGAGCGAGTACGGGAATATGGCGTGGAAATATCAGTTCTATTACCGCTCTGGAATGACGGGGAAAGGGCGGAAGAAGAACGTGGGCAGGGAGGTGCTGATGACCGCGAAGGCAGCGCTTTGCGGCGGATTGATCCTGCCGGTGCTTATGACGGCCGAGAAGGTGTGGAGCAAGCGTCTGCCGAAGAAGTGGAATATAACTTATCTTATCTGGGGAGCAGTGTTTGTCCTTGCGGCGGCCATGATGGTCTGTGCGGTGATGAAAGTCACAGCGCATCATACATTTTCAAAAATAGAGAGAGGGAATAAGAATGGGCGGGAATAATTATGAACATATACTGGAGGTCAAGGAGCTTGAGCGGAATTACTATGCACCTACAGCAAAAGGCGGACAGATCATCTACTCGATCCTAAAGGGCGTGTCCTTCCAGGTGGAGGCGGGGGAATTCATCGGGATCATGGGTACCTCCGGCTGCGGGAAGACAACGCTCCTTAAGACGCTTGGGATGCTGGATCTGCCGAGCGGTGGGAGCGTGCGCTATAAGGGCGTGCCCACAAACCGCATCGTTGGGGATAAGCTGGCGAAGATACGAAGGACGGAGCTTGCCTTCGTGTTCCAGGATTTTTATCTGATGGACAGCCTTACGGTGAAGGAAAACATCATGATGCCCCTGATCCTGAATGAGGATAACCCGAAAAAGAGTGAGCAGACGGCAGTCCGGATGGCAGAGAAGTTCGGGATTGCCGCCCTTCTCAATAAGAAGCCCTATGAGCTGTCAGGCGGCGAGAAGCAGAGAACAGCGATCTGCCGGGCGATGGCAGCGGATCCGGAGCTTATCCTGGCGGATGAGCCTACCGGGAACCTGGACTCTAATTCTTCCATGCTGGTGATAAAGACCCTTTCCCATATTAACAAAAGGATGGGAAAGACGATCGTTTTGGTGACCCATGACCCGAAGGTGGCGAGCTATTGCGATAAGATCATCCTGCTGAAGGACGGGATAATCTTGAATACATTGGAAAAGAGCGGGGAGAAGAAAGAATTTTACCAAAGGATCCTGAGGCAGATGGCAAAGCTTTAGGGCGGGTTGGCTGCCGATACCAGCAACTTGGTTCGGCAGCTCTTGTATTTTTGGAGAAGGTTATATATATTGTGTTTATGGGATATCTCTGAAAAGTTAAGCATGGTCTGGCAAAGGAAGGGGGAATGCGGCAGTGGAGATTTTTATCCATGAGGATAAAGCGCTTTCGGACAGCAGGGTAGAAGTGTACTGCCCGGAGGTCAATGAAGAGATCCTCGATATGGTGGCAAGGCTTCGGGTGTACGACAAAAAAATTACCGGGATGAAGGACGGGGGGACTTATATTGTGGAAGTTTCAAAGATCCTGTATCTGGATTCGGTAGATAAGAAGACATTTTTTTATACGAAAGAGTCGGTCTATGAGACGTCGCTTAAGCTGTATGAGCTGGAGGAGCGTCTGGGGAGGAGCGATTTTTTCCGGGCATCCAAGTCCGCGATCATCAATTTTAACCAGATCCAGTCGCTGCGGCCGGATTTCGGCGGGCGGATGCTTGTCCAGATGAGGAATGGCGAGAAACTCTATGTGTCGCGGCAGTATGTGCCGGTGCTCAGGAAAAAGCTTGGATTGTAGGAGGTGTTTGGCAATGAAGAGATTTTTAGAAGGTGTTCTGGCGTGGAAAACGTATGCGTGTATGATGTTTACGGGAAGTGTGATGGTGTACTGGGCGGTGGCGTATTTCCTGGGATGGGAAGGCATCCCTCTGGGGTCGCTTTTGCAACTTTTGCTTTTGTCCGTTGCAGGGTCGCTTTTGCAGGGGATCATGTTCACGGAGTGGCTCATTAAGTCGATGGCGTATCCCGTGCGGCTGCTGATATTCGCAGTGATATTCCTGGCGGTGCTGTCGGTATTTGCATGGAAAGGGAAATGGTTCCCGGCGGGGGAGTTCGGGAATTGGCTTGTATTCGCGGGAATATTCCTTGTCGTTTTCGCGGCGATGACGGCAGGGTATGAGATTTATTTCCGTCTGGCCGGGAAGAAGTATGACGGACTTCTGGGTGAGCGCCAGAAGAGAGGGTAGCAGGCGGAACCGATAAAGTTCATATAATGGTGAAAAGAGGGTGGTCTTTTTTGAGCAAAGTGATCATGATGTGCGGGGTATGCGGATCTGGAAAAACGACATATGCGAAACAGAAGGAAAAGGAAGGGTACGTCAGACTGTCAGTTGATGAGGAGATGTGGAGGATTTATGGGAGGAAAGGCGTCGACTTTCCGGATGAGCGCTATGAAGAATTATCGGAAAAAACAGAATCAATGCTTCGAGAAAGGCTGTTGCGGCTCATAAAAGAGGAGAAAAATATAGTGATTGATTTCAGCTTTTGGAGTAAGGAAAGCCGCAGCTTTTACAGATCGATCATCGAAGCAGCAGGCAGTACGGTGCAGCTTGTCTATATGAAAGCGAGTAAGGAAATCCTACAGAAGAGGCTTGCGAAAAGAAATCTGGAATTAAACGCAAATGCGCCGTTTGAGGTGACCGATGAAATACTGGAGCATCATTTTCAAGGGTTCCAGGAGCCTTGCGGAGAGGGAGAGATTGTCTGTCTGCAGGAATAATTTAGCACAAAATGAAACGATATTCATCCCCGCTCTTGACGGTGTGTCCTTGTCAAGAGCGGGGATTGTTGGTAATATGATAGCATATTAAAAATTTTATCGGTTTTGAGATAAGAGAAGGAATAGGATATGGCAGAAAACAGGATTTTGATCATTGAAGATGACGCGGACTTAAGGGAGGGGCTTCAGTTTTCCTTTGAGGGCGACGGTTTAAAAGTGACCGGTGCAGGAACGAAGGAGGAGGGTCTGCAAAAGATAAAGCAGGGAACAGCGGATCTGGTTTTACTGGACTGCAACCTTCCGGACGGAACAGGCTTTGAGCTGTGCCGTGATGTGCGGCGTTTCAGCAGTGTCCCGATCATCATGCTGACGGCAAGGGATACGGAGATGGATGAAATCAAGGCGCTGGAGCTTGGGGCAGACGATTATCTTTCCAAGCCGTTTTCCCTTGGAGTCTTAAAGGCACGGATGAAACGGATCTTAAATGACCGGGCGGAGGTGAAAGAACTGGTCTCCGGCGGCATTACGATAGATAAAAGTACGTGTAAAGTCTGCCGGGATGGTGCAGAGATCATACTTAGCAAGCTGGAGTACCGGCTGCTTTGTTTTCTCATCGAGAATAAGAACCATGTGCTGTCCAAGGAGCAGATCCTTGAGCGTCTCTGGGATAATGAGGGAAAATATGTGGACAGCAATACGGTCTCTGTAAATATCAGCAGGCTCCGCAAGAAGCTTAAGACAGGAGGAGACAGCCCGGATTTTATCCGGACGATCCAGGGAATCGGCTATATATGGAAGGAAGAATGAGATGGGATATATTTTGCTGTTGGCAGTGATGGGCGCAGGCATCTTTCTTGGTATTTACAAAAGGAGAAGGATGTACCAGGAGATTGACCGGCTTCTGGACTGTGTGCTGAACCGGGAGGAGATGTGCCGCTCGGAGCTTTTAGAGGGGGAATTTTCCGCGCTGGTCGGCAAGCTTAAAAGGATCCGGCAGATGGCAGAGCAGCAGGTAGAGCGTGCCGGAGAGGAAAAGGAGCAGGTGAAGAGCCTGGTGTCTGATATGTCCCATCAGCTTAAGACACCTCTGGCGAACCTCTCCATCTACGCGGATATCCTGGAAGGGCAGGAGCTTGACGAGGAGAAGAGGCGAAAGATAACGCGGAGGATGAAGCGCCAGGTGGAAAAGCTTGACTGGATCATCGGATCTCTGGGGAAGATGGTGAAACTTGAGCAGGATATGATCAGTTTTGAGGCCGGGGAACTGCCCATCCGGCAGACGATCCTGGAAGCCATTGACGCGGTGTATGAGAAGGCGGAGAAAAGGAAGATTGATATCATCTCAGAACCGTATGAAGATGTGCGGCTGTATCATAACCGGAAGTGGACGGCAGAGGTATTTGTCAATATCCTGGAAAATGCGGTGAAATATTGCAGGGCAGGTCGTGGGAAAGAAAGACACGGGGGAACGATTCGGATCTCGGTTCATTCTTTTGAGCTATATACGGAGATCCGGTTTGCCGATGACGGCTGCGGGATACGGGAGGAAGAGATATCCTGTATCTTCGGGCGGTTCTACCGGGGGAAAGATGCGGCGGGGGTGGAAGGCTCCGGTATCGGGCTGTATCTGTCGAATCTGATCCTTGAGAAGGAGAAGGGGTATATGACGGTGAAGTCGGTGTATGGGGAAGGGAGTTGTTTTTCGGTGTTTTTGCGGAATGGAGGAGAGAGATGTTAAGACATCAGGATTTAGCAGAGCAGACGATAGAATACTACAACCAATACGCGGAACAGTTCGCTGAGAGAACGGCGGGCGCAGATATGAGCTTCTGTCAGGACGTATTCTTGAAATATCTGCCGGAACATGCCCTGATCCTTGATGCGGGATGCGGCAGCGGGCGTGACAGCAGGATTTTCCAGGAGAAGGGGTATCGGGTGTGTGCGATTGACGCATTGGAAGAAATGTGCCGAGTGGCGGCAAGGCGGATCGGCCGGTACAATGCATGAGGTTTGAGGAGATGGCGTGGCGGGAGCACTTTGACGGCATATGGGCCTGTGCATCGCTGCTCCATGTGCCGAGGTGCGAGCTTCCTGCGGTGCTTGGAAAGTTTCATCAGGCGTTAAAGCCCGGTGGGATGCTGTATGCGTCTTTCAAATACGGCAGAGGGGAGGAAGCCCGGCTCGGACGGTTCTTTAGTGATTACCGGCTTGGGGAGCTTGAGGATGCATTTTTGCGGGACGGGTTGTTTTCGCTGGCGGAGAGCTTTGAGACGGAAGATGCGCGGCCGGATTATAAGGAGAAACCGTGGGTGAATATCATTGTAAGAAAAATAGGCAGCTTTAAATAGGGTTCTTACAAAACTGTAAGCCCTACCCTCTCTATCTGTAATAAATATGCAAGATTGCAGCGCTATACTGTCTTTACAGAGTACACAGATCGTAAAGGAGTGATGACAGATGAACATTCTGGAATTTAGCCACATTGAAAAGATATATGGCGCGAAGGAGAATCAGGTCAGGGCGCTTTGCGACATCAACCTGCGGATTAAGGAGGGAGAGTTTGCCGCGATCGTGGGAACTTCCGGCTCGGGCAAATCTACGCTCCTCAATCTGGCGGGAGGCCTTGATAAGCCCACAAAGGGAAAGATCCTCGTAAAAGGAAAGGAGATTGATTCGCTGACAAGAAAGGAGCTGACCATCTTCCGGCGCAGGAACATCGGCTTTGTGTTCCAGAACTACAGCCTGATGCCGGTTTTAAATGTATATGACAATGTTGCCCTGCCGGTGACATTCGACCGAGGGAGGCATGTGAACCACAAGTACATCGAGGAGCTTTTAAGGGAGCTTGGCATCTGGGAAAAGAGAAAGAAATATCCTGGTGAACTGTCCGGCGGGCAGCAGCAGAGAGTCGCCATCGCGCGGGCACTGGCGAATAAGCCGGCCATCCTCCTGGCTGATGAGCCGACGGGGAATCTGGATTCTGCTACGACGGTAGAAGTGATCGGGCTTTTAAAGGAGAGCTGCCGCAGATACAGCCAGACTATCCTGATGGTCACCCACAACGAGGCCATCGCCCAGACCTGTGACCGGATCATCCATATCGAAGACGGACGGGTTGCCCGCCCAAGGACGGCCAAAGATCCGGTTAAGGATCCGGCCAGGGATCCGGCCGGCAGTAACGGCACCAGGCATGCATTTCCCGGAAAAGGCGGTGACTGCGTATGTTAAAGCTTGCGTATCAGTATATGAGGTATTATAAAAGCCAGACTGTGGCAATATTTTTCAGTATAATGCTTACCGCCGCGCTGATGTCAGGGATTGGCTCTCTGATGTACAGCAGTCGGAAAAATGATGTGGAAAACAGCCGGACGCTATATGGGGACTGGCATTATTGGATAAAAACGGAGCAGGATGCAGATTCCAAGGAAACGGACGGGACGGCAGTCGAAACGGATGCGGCGGCCGGTTTCCATCTTGAACAGTCGGCAAAAGCCAAGATTATGGGTGAGCTGTCAGAACCTTATCAGATTCAGTTCCTTTCTGTGGACGAATCCTACCGCGGGATGCTTTGCCGTGAGATTATTGAAGGCAGAGAGCCTGAGGCGGCAGATGAGATTGCCGCGGATAACTACACGCTTTCGAATCTGGGCTTTGAAGGCAGCATAGGGGATACGCTGGAGCTTGGCGGGGAACGTTATGTCCTTACGGGGATTGTAAAGAGCAAATGGAATTCCGGCGCGGATGAGATGGAGATTTTTGTCGGAGAGGGATTTGCACTAGAGGATTTACCGGCAGAAGAGCCTGGGTCCCAGAAGATATATCTGAAATTTAACGAAGACGAAAAACTCTATGAACAGTTGGAGGCATTCCGGCAAAAATACCATATTCCCGGCGATGTGGTGGAGGCCAATGACGGCCTGACCATGTATCTTGGAGGTGAAAAGCCGGACAGTATCTACGAGATCATAAAGTTTGCGCTGACGGATGAGCGGGGGAATTTCACTTATATAATTTTGAAGCTGCAAAGTGAATACAATCTTGCGTTTAACGGTATGATCGTGCTGCTCGGGGTGTTCAGCCTGTTTATTATCTACAGCGTTTTCAATATCTCTGTCTCCAAAAGAAAGGCTGAATATGCTGTCTTGGAGACGCTCGGGATCGGCGGCGGGATAATCGGCGGCACACTTGTCTTGGAGCTGTGGATGCTTTTCCTGGCAGGGTATCCGCTGGGGTGCCTGCTCGGAAATGGCGTGCTGCGGATGTGTTATCAAAGGCTTGCCGGAGTGTTTGGCAATAAAGTCATCGGCGGAGGAAAGACAGCGGTATCCATTACAGACCGGATAGCAGTACAGGAAGGGGCGGAGCAGGGCAGAAAAGTCCTGGAAAGTTTCGGACTTTCTGGTTTCCATGTGTCGTGGGGGGTGATGTTTACCGGTTTTATCCTCTTGTTTCTTGGGCTGGCGGCAGCAGGGTTTCTCACTGTGCGTGCGGTGCAAAGGCACACGCTTCGTGAGACGATGGGTGGGGATGTGTCATTTTTCAAAGGCCGCAGAAAAATATACAGCCGCAGAGGGGTGAACCTTGCAAATGCCGTGGTGCAAAAGTTCATGTTTTCAAATAAAAGAAGAGCTGCCGGTATCATCCTGTCTCTGTCTGTCGGCGGCTGCATCTTCTTGTGTACGACTTATATGGTGGAAAATCTGAAGATCCATGCGGAAATGTCCCTGAAATCGGACGATGGCCTTGGTTCGGAATACCGGATTTCCATCCAGTCGGATTGCCTGGCAGACACTATCCCTGAGTCGGCGGTAAACGAAATGGAAAAGATACCCGGCTTGGCACAGATGCACGCATCAAAATACACGTTGGGTGAACTGTCCATCGAAAAAGAACGGCTTTCGTGGAAGGAATATTTTGACGAGGCGAATAAGGACAGCTACTTTGCTGAGCATTACGGCGGCATCTGCGTGGATAAAGGGAACGCGGCTTACGGGATCAAATATGGGGTCTATGGATATGATACAAAGATGATCGATGATCTTGAGGATTTTCTTCTGGAGGGGGAGATTCGGGAGGAAGATCTGGAAAAGGGGAATAAGGTCATCGCTGTGGCGAACATGGACGGACAGGGCAATTATGATTTTTACGGAATCCATCCGGGAGACATGGTTACGGTGCGCGTCCCGAAGGAGCTTAGCTGTCCGCCAGAGGTTCTTAAGTTTGACAGTAAAGCTTCGGATTATGTAGAAAAGGAGTATGAGGTTGCGGCGCTTGTCAGCCGTCCGCTGGCAAAGGAGGATAATTTCCTGTGTGTAAATGGCTGGGAAGGCAGCAACATACAGAGCTTAATCATGACCAACCGGCAGATGGAAGAAAATTACGGCATCACGGATTACAGCATCGTCAATGCGTCGCCGGAGTACGGCGCGGACACCCGGGCGGTCAGCGGGCGGATGCTAAAGGCGGTGAAGGATGTTCCGAAGGCAGTGTTTCGCGATTACGCGGCGGCGATTGAGGCGCAGAAAAACTATCTCCGGCAGCAGCAGTTGTTTTTCTATGGAATTGCGGTTATATTGTTAGTGATCAGCCTGTTCCATATCATGAACAGCATGAATTACTCCATCCTGGCCAGACGGCGGGAATACGGGATCATCCGGGCGATGGGGATCACTGACAGGGGATTTTACCGGATGATCCTCAGGACGGGGATATTGTATGGAATCCTGGCGGATGTATTTATCTGCGTGATCTATCAGTTCGTGCTGTTTGGCCTCATGGAATATTATCTGCAGCATGTGGTGCAGTTTCTGCATCTTACGGCCGAGGTTCCGGCGGGGGTGCTTGTGCTGATCATGGTGATGAACGTTGCGGTATCCGCCGCTGCGGTGATCATCCCGGCGAGGAAGATCGCGGCAGGGGAGATTGTCAGGGAGATTGGGGGATAGAGAGCTTTTCGCTGAAATTAAACTGAAAAATATGGGTAAACCCTCTAAATCAGCAAATACTAGATTTGGAGGGTTTTTTTATGCCAAAAACCGGATGATGCCAAATCTCTATAAACAAGTAATGATAACTATGAATCATAAATACACTATCATTAATATTCAAATAATCCTTGACAAATCATCAATGAGTTGTTATTATTCATAATATAACAATGAATTTGATGAAGATATTTGGTAATCATCAACAAGTGTTCAGAAAGGAGACTGCAAATATGGTAAGTAACATGGATTTCAGTTATCTGTACAGGTTCGAACTGGCGAAAGCCGCAGATATCTTAATTCGCGAAACATGTAAACTTAAGGAAGGAGAGACCATTCTTATTACGGCTGATACAGAGAGCGACAAGAATCTGGTAGATGCCGTTGCAGGGGCAGCTTTTTCAGCGGGCGGGAAACCAATGGTTGTCTGGACGAGCACTCCGTTAGGGCCAGGCAAGATGGTCGATGACTGGCTTCCTTCAGAGGCGATCTTGGGAGCAGCACTGAAAGCAGATGCGTGGGTGGAGTTTAACCGGCAGTATATGCTCTATTCCGATACCTATCAGGCTGCGATGGATGGAAACCCGAAGCTTAGATTCTTAGGTCTTCCGGGAACGACAACAGAAGTATTTGTGAGACTGTATGCGCGCGTGGATCAGACAGATCTTGCAGAATTTGTAACCTATCTTGCAGATATTACCCATAAAGCAAAGCATGTCCGTATGACGACGGAGCTTGGGCAGGATATCGAATTTGAGAATAATCCCGACTGGCCGACACGTGCGGAGACAGGCTTCTGGGATAAGCCGGGAACGATGATGCTCAGCGGGCAGATCTGCTGGACGCCGAAGTTCGAGTCCATCAACGGTGTTCTCGTATTTGACGCCTCTATCGTCCCGCAGATCGGACCTCTCCATGAGCCGGCCAGGGTTTATCTTGAAAAGGGAGTGATCAAGGATGTTAAAGGAGGCGCGCAGGCGCAGGAGTGGTATAAATGGCTGAAGAGCTTTAACCATCCGCAGATGCTCCGTCCTGCACATCTTTGCTACGGTTTCCATCCGGGAGCGAAGATCAGCGGACAGAACGGAGAAGATGAAAGAGTCTGGGGCTGTACGGAGTGGGGCTTTGGCTCAGCCGGAGCATATTATGCACCGCCGGGATATCCGGCACCGTCCCATACAGATGGCATTATCTTAAATACCACCACGTATCTTGACGGCGAGATGATCATTGACAAAGGAAATCCGATAGAGCCACATTTAGTTGAACTGGCCAGGAAATTAGGAAAGTAACACAAGCTTATGAAGGGAGAGGGCTGCCGCAGGTATTTACAATGTACTGCCTGCAGCAGCTCCAGGGTATAGAATATGAAAAAGAAAATAATTAGCAGTTTATTGATTTGTGCGATGAGTATCACTCTCCTGGCAGGATGCGGCGGTTCCGGGGACTCGTCGGAAAAGCAGGACAGTTCAAAATCAGGTGCAAAAGAGTCGATTGTCCGGATCACCGTCGCGGATACTCCGGTAATGGATCCCGCTGTCGGGATGACAGAAGCCGCACTTTCCATCTACCCGAATGTGTATGATACGCTGGTATGGCCGGAGGCGGATGGGACAGTCAGCAATTATGCCGCGGAGGATTATACCGTTTCTGAAGACGGCTCTTCCTATGATTTTAAGATAAAGCAGGGGATCAAATTCCACGACGGCTCGGAGCTGAATGCAGAGGATGTTAAGTATTCGATGGATCGTGCGATTGAGATTGGCCAGGGTCTCGGGTTCCTGTTTGCGAAAAAAGTAAAGTCGACAGAGGTTGTGGATGATTATACCGTACGTTTTAACCTGACACAGCCAAGCGGCGTGTTCGTATCAAGCCTTGCCCGCCTGTATATTGTGAATAAGGATCTGCTGACCGAGAACCAGAAGGATGGTGCGTACGGCGAAAACGGCGACTTTGGAATGGGATATCTCCAGAACCAGGATGCAGGCTCCGGTGCGTATCAAGTAGAAAAGTTTGAACAGGACCAGTCAGTTACCGTAACGAAATTTGAAGATTTCTGGGGCGGGTTCGATGAGAAGAATCCTGAAAAAGGCCAGTTCATCATTGTAGATGAGACAGTGACGCAGGTTACGATGATGTCAAACCGGGAGCTGGAGATCAGCAATCCTTATCTGGCACTGGAGACCTACGAGCAGTTGGATGCCATTGATGGCATCGACCTGGCAGGATTTTATAAAGGCGACGTTATGTCCATTTCCACGAATACGAAGAAGGCTCCGTTAGACGATGAGCATGTGCGCAAAGCATTGGCATATTGTGTGGATTACGATACGCTGGTGAATATCTTATATCCGGATTCCAAACGTCTGAATAGCTGTGTTCCGCCCAGTGTAATGGGATACACGGATACTGCTTTTGACGTGAGCTTCGATATGGATAAGGCGAAAGAGGAGCTGGCACAGTCAAAATATGCGGACAATATCGGCGATTATGAGATGGAGATCGCATGGGTTTCCAATTGCCCGGACCGTGAGAAGATTGCCCTCATGCTTCAGGAAAATGCCGGGAAACTTGGCATGAAGCTCAGTATCGTGGAGGTCCCGTGGGCTTCGATCGTAGAGACTTCCGCAACGCCGGAGACAACCTATCATATGGTAACCGTTATCACGGTACCGGATTATTCGGAGGCAGGCTCTATCTTTGAGACGAGCTTCCCGAATGTGAAGAACGGCAATCCGAATACGATGTCCTGGGCGGGCAGTGAAGAACTGGACGCAAAGATTGCAGACGCGATCGGCACCATCGACATTGCGCAGAGAGAACAGAAATATGTTGCGCTGCAGGAAGAGTTTATGAAGGATGTTCCTACAATTCCGCTGTTTGAGCAGAATTTCAGGTACGCATATCAGTCGGCATATCTGGAGTGGGGCGCTGCAGAGCGGGCGAAGGCCGGCGAGCAGGCGGTTCCTGCGATGATGGGCTACAACCTTCTTTTAACAGATATGAAGCTTAATCTTGATAAATAAATTGTTCCCCCCATTTGTGCAGTTTCTGTGTCAGAGGATGCGGAAACTGCACAAAAATTAAAATAGAGACTTTTAATTGTATGATACATTTACGCTTAGGAGGAAGTAATCAATGCGAGAATACGTAAAATACTTTGTAAAGCGTATAGGGTTTTCAATTTTTGTATTAATTGGCCTGTCCATAGTAATCTTTTTTATTTCCAGAGTAGTACCTGGGGATCCGGCAAGGATATCGCTGGGGCCTAATGCGACCGAGGAAGCGGTACAGCAATTGAGGACGAAAATGCATTTGGATGACCCGCTTTTGCTACAGTATGTTTATTGGATGGAAGGAGCAGTACAGGGCGATTTTGGAGATTCCCTGATGACGAAACGTTCGGTTATCGAGGATGTCAGAGAGTTCCTTCCTGCTTCCCTGGAATTGATCTTTCTGGCTGCGCTTATCCATATTATCTTTGGTATGGTTCTCGGTGTAGTCAGTGCAAAATACAACGGGAAATGGCCGGATACCGTCATACGGATATTCAGCTATGTCGGCATCGCCGCACCGCCGTTTGTCATGGCAGTATTGTTCCTTTTGATCTTTGGGTATTGGATTCCGATCCTGCCGTCCATCGGAGGCCGCCTGTCGCCGGGGATCACCGTTCCCACAGTTACAGGCTTTGTATCTGTTGATTCTTTGATCTCCGGTAATTTCCACGCGCTGTCGGATAATTTTGTGCACCTGATCCTGCCGGCGATAGCGCTGGCGCTTGGAAATATGTTCCAGGAAGCCAGGATAACAAGATCAACGATGGTAGATAATTCCGGAAAGGATTATATTTTAATGATGCGCTCCCAGGGTGTGAAAAATGGGCTGATCAACCGCAAATATTTGTTCAAGCCATCGGTGATCCCGACGATTTCCATTATGGCGCTGGATTTTTCGTCGATGTTCTGCAACGCGTTTTTGGTAGAAACGATCTTTACCTATCCGGGACTTTCCCGGTATGCCATCAATGCGATGCTCCGCAACGACCTGAATGCAGTGTGCGCAGTTGTGCTGATTCTTGGCATCATCTTCATTATCGCGAATATAGCGGTGGATATTATCGTATCCATCCTTGATCCCAGGATTAGTATTGGTTCGGGAGGGAATTAGTATGGAGAAAAAACAGAGTAAAAAAGTTCTGACATGGAAAAAACAGTGGTACCGGTTTTCGCGGAACAAGATGTCGGTTGCAGGATTGGTGATTGTTATACTGGTGATTTTTGCCGCAGTTTTTTCGCCCTTTATTACGCCCTATCCGCAGCACGCAGGTGCATTTACCGATTATGCCAGTGCGAATATGGCGCCGGGGAGCGAGCATCTGTTTGGGACAGACTATATCGGTCGGGATATCCTGACGAGAGTTATTTTTGCTTTCAGAAATGCGCTCAAGATGGCGGTGATCGTGCTTGTCATCTCTGTACCTGTAGGCAGTGTGCTTGGGATGATCGCAGGAATCCGGCAGGGGACGTGGATTGATACTTTGATCATGAGGATTACGGACGTCTTTCTTTCTGTTCCGTCGATGATCCTGGCTCTCGCTATTGCGTCGATCCTGAAGCCGAATCTGACGAATGCCATGCTGGCGATCACCATTTCCTGGTGGCCGTGGTACTGCCGTCTCGCGTATGGGACGGCAAGGTCCATAAGCCGGGATAATTATGTCCGGTACGCGGAGCTTACCGGCGGCAGTTTTGTCCACATCGTGTTCAAGGAGATACTGCCGAACTGTATTTCTCCAATCCTGACAAAGATGACGCTGGATGTGGGATGGGTTATTATGACAGGTGCTTCGCTCAGCTATGTAGGGCTTGGGGAGCAGGCTCCGGTTCCAGCGCTTGGCAACATGATATCGGCAGGGATTAAGTATCTTCCGAATCAATGGTGGAATACAGTCTTTCCGGCAATTGGGATTATTGTCATTATTCTCGGGTTTAATTTGTTGGGAGATGGAATCAGTGATCTGTTAGCAGTAGAGGAGGATTAAATTTGGGAAGTGAAAAGAATACAGGTTTTGAAATAAAAGATTTAAAAATATCCTTTAAAGTATTTAACGGAGAGCTTAAAGTCATCGACGGCGTGAACATAAAATTGAACAGAGGAGAACGGATGGGACTGGTAGGAGAGGCCGGATGCGGAAAGACAACGACGTTGAAATCCGTGCTGGGTATTCTTCCGAAGCAGGCCATGTTAAAGTCCGGGCAGATCATGTTCAACGGTGAGGATGTCCTTAAATTCAACAGCGCGCAGATGCAGAAATTCCGGCAGGAGTCCTGTGCGATGGTGTTCCAGGATCCGTCGTCTGCCTTAAATCCGATTTTCAAGGTGAAGGATCTGATGATCAACGGGATGCGCAATTCGCTTAATACAAAGGATAAATCATGGGAAAAAGAGGCGTACGGCAGGGCGGTGAAAGCGCTGGGGGAAGTGATGCTTCCGGATCCGAAGCGCATTATGGAAAATTATCCATTCCAGCTCTCCGGAGGTATGCGCCAGCGTGTGTGCATCGCGATGGCTCTTGCGACAGATCGGCACCTTCTTCTTGCGGACGAGCCGACGACTTCTTTGGATGTGACGATCCAGGAGCAGATCCTTCATCTGATCCACAAGCTGTCCGTGGAAAAGGATATGTCTTTAGTGCTGGTTACTCATTCTATGGGAGTGATACGGGAAATGACAGACCGTGTCAGTATCATGTACGCGGGGACGATCATGGAAGTGGGAGATACAAAGGATGTATTGGAAAATCCCGGCCATCCCTATACGAGGGCGCTCATTGACTGTATCCCCAAGCTGACAGGAGACGGTGTAGCGGAAGGTATACCGGGGCGTGTACCCGATTATCTCAATCCGCCGAAGGGATGCAGGTATGTTGAACGGTGCCCGAAGGCCACGGCAGTCTGCCGTGAGGAGAAGCCGCAGTTAGTGGAGTGCGGTCCGAACCATATGGTCGCGTGTCATAATTTTGGGAGGTAAATATGGATAAGAACAATAATAAGGATATTATTCTTGATATCCGTGATCTGAAAAAATATTTCTATATGCCCAAAGGAATAGTCGTGCATGCTGTAGAAGGAGTAAATCTGCAGCTAAAGCGGGGAGAAACGCTGGGACTTGTGGGCGAGAGCGGCTCCGGGAAGAGCACCATTGCCTATAATGTCATTGGAATGTATGAACCTACCAGCGGAGAGATATTATTTGACGGAGAAGCGCTCAACCCAAAGATTCGCAAGCGGACGCTCAAACAGAAGGGCAATATGCAGATCGTATTCCAGGATCCGGGTTCTTCGTTAAACCCGCGCGCGACCATAGGGAAAAATCTTGCATTCCCGGTCAAGCTGCACGGCGGATTAAAGGATAAGAATGAAATTCATGACCGCATAAATGAGCTGCTTCAATTTGTGGGACTGCCGGAGGAATATGCGGAAAAGTTCCCGCTGTCGATAGGCGGCGGTGAACGGCAGCTTGTGTGTATTGCAAGAGCGCTTGCCAGCAATCCGGAACTGATCATACTAGATGAACCGACGTCAGCTCTGGATGTTTCTATCCAGGCGAAGGTTATACGCCGGCTGATCGATCTGCAGAAGGAATTGAATCTTTCGTATTTATTTATTACCCACGACCTGTCGCTGATGAGAAACTTAGCGACGAAGGTAGTGATCCTATATTTGGGGAGAGTATGTGAAATAGCAGATACAGCAGAGTTTTACGCCAGTCCGCTCCATCCTTATACACAGATGCTCCTTTCTTCAATCCCGGTCGTTACAGAGGAAGAAGAAAAGCTGCGCCCGGTTAAGGTGGAGTCAAGAGGGGAGATCCCTAATCCGGCAGATATGCCGGCGGGCTGCGGATTTCATACCCGGTGCAGCCGGTGTATGGAGATCTGCAAGACAGAACATCCCAGGATGCGGGAAGTCTCGCCGGGGCATTATGTGTGCTGTCATGCAGTGGAAGGAAGGATTGTAGAAAGTGAGAAAAAGGATTAAAGTGATCGTCCCGAATATCACGCCGGAGTTTAACCAGGATGTATATAGAATATTTGAACGGATCAAGGATGCGGACACGGAGGTGGATGTATGCAATATAGGCGAACCGGGTGCTTTGTATCTTACTCAGAAGTATGATGTAGTATGGTCGGGGCTTTCTGTTTTGCAGGCGGCGGAACAGGCAGAAAGGAACGGATACGACGGAGTTTTTATCTATTGTGCGCTGGATCCGGCGCGTACCGCACTGAGAGAGGCGCTGAATATCCCTGTGGTATCCATGTTTGAGGCCGCCCTGCATATAACGGCAGCTTTGGGCGATCATTTTTCTGTGATATGTCCGATGGGAAGCCGCGGGGCAAGAGAGGAGCTTATCCATCTGTACCGTATGGATGCCAAGTTTGTGTCTGTAGAATTTTTTGACCTTGGTGTCGGAGGCTTAAGCGACGCGGAAGGTTCATATAAGATTATTGCACGCGCCGCCCAGGATGCGGTCGGCAAAGGCGCGGACAGCCTGATCTTCGGATGCGGTGCGATGATGGGCGTGGCAAAGAGACTGAGCGTTGAATTGGGGATTCCGGTTGTGGAGCCGGGGCCGGTCGCGTTCAAGCTGCTTGAGGCGATGATCGGACTTGGCCTGAAGCACAGTAAAGTTACCTACCGCAATCCCATAAGGCATGATAACGAAGAAAGAAACAAATAAAAATAAAGGAGGTAATGATGATGATGATGGATCTGAATTTTGAATTTGAATTGGGGCTTGCGGCCGATATTCTGATTCAGGAGACATGCAAGGTGAAGAAAGGTGAGACGGTGATGATCACGGCGGACACAGAGTCGGATATGCGCCTGGTGATCGCCACGGCAAGGGCAGTATTTGCCGCGGGAGGAAAGCCGCTTGTTATGTGGACAAGCTCTCCGCTCGGGCCGGGAAGGATGGTTGATGACTGGCTCCCGTCAGAGTCTATTCTGGCAGCAGCGTTAAAAGCAGACGCCTGGGTAGAATTTAACCGCCAGTATTTTCTGTATTCTGATACATACCAAAGGGCAGTGGACGGGAATCCGAAGTTACGGTTCCTTGGGCTTCCGGGGACTACGGCAGATGTATTCGTGCGATTATATGCCCGCGTAGACCAGAGGTTACTTGGCGATTTTGTTGAAGCGATAGCGGAAAGGACACGGAAAGCGAAGCATGTGCGTATGACGACGGAGCTTGGCCAGGATATCGAGTTTGACAATGACCCGGATAATCCGGTGCGCGCGGAGACTGGATATTGGGATAAGCCGGGAACGGCTATGCTCAACGGGCAGATTGCATGGACGCCGGTTTTAGACAGTATCAACGGGACATTAGTGTTTGACGGCTCTTTGGTGCCTCAGATCGGTGTCTTGAATGAACCAGTTAAGGTGAAAGTGAAAAACGGAGTGATCGAATCCGTCGATGGCGGCAATGCCGGAAAGATCTGGCACGATTCCCTTAAGAGTTTTGATCATCCGCAGATGCTTAGGCCGGCACATGTCTGCTACGGATTCCATCCAGGAGCCGTGTTAGGCGGGCAGAACGGAGAGGATGAAAGAGTCTGGGGATGTACAGAGTGGGGCTTTGGCGCTATCGGGGCATTCCTCATGCCTAAGTGCGGCGGGGTCTCAGCGCCGTCCCATACGGATGGGATCACGCTGAACACTTCGGTATATCTGGATGGTGTCCAGATCACAGATAACGGAAAAGTGATCGATCCGGAATTGGCGCAGCTTGCAGCGAAGCTTGGTAAATAATTGCGATAGCGCCGTTTTTAGAAAGAAGGGATAGATATGGATAGTCTACAGAAAACATCGGAAAGCCTGGTGAAGAATCTGTTTGAACTGAAAAAAGATGAAACATTTGTTGTTACTGCAGATGAGGACAATAGAAAAGAGGTGGTTGAAGCTGTAGCCAAAGCAGCGGAAAATGCGGGCGCCAAAGTACTTACCATCTACATGCCTGTTCCGGACGGGGTCGGTATGGCCGCCGATGCGGGCATAGCGTCAAAAGCGCTGGCCGGAGCATTGTCGCAGGCTGACGCGTGGGCGGAATTGAACACAAAATGGATATTCGGCGGACAGACATACATCCGCATCATGCAGGAAAATAAGCATCTGCGCCATATGAACCTGACAGGGGCGACAAAGGATCTGCTCAATAATTGTATCGGAAAGATTGATTACGGGAAGTTCAGGAAGCTTGGGCTCCGGTTTGTGGAAATGTTGCTTAAAGGGAAGAAGTTCCGCATGACATCGCCTACAGGGATGGATCTGTATTTTGAAAATACGCCAAAGCACCCGATTACCTGTGAGCTTGGCGAGGCCAATATTCCCGGTTCCCATATGCTTCCGGGGCAGATCGCATGGACGCCGGATGTACGGACAGTCAATGGGACGATTGTCTTTGACGGGGCGCTGGCGCCTGTGTGCGGGGTGCCGTCTGCGCCGGTCAGAGCGGTGATAAAAGACGGGAAGGCCGAGGACTTTAGCGGCGGACCTGAGGCCGGACAGTACTTTGAATGGCTGAAAAGCTTCGGTGACCCGCAGATGCTCTCCATTTCCCATACAGGTCTGGGGCTTAATCCCGGTGCACAGCTTTCCGGTGATATCCTGCAGGATCAGAGAGTATGGGGGTCGGCAACCTGGGCATTCGGAAGTATCGGGGCGAATCTTATCCCGCCTGACGGAGTATTCGGGGCATCGCACTCAGACTGTGTTGCTCTGAATATCAGTATGTGGATGGACGGTGAAGAGATCATGCGCGAAGGAAAGATTGTTCATGAGGAACTGGCGAAGCTGGCAGAAGGACTTATATAGCCCGGGTGACAGGCCAAAAAAGAAAATCCCCGCTGTTTGCTGCGGAAACGGCGGGGATTTTCCTATTCAGGCAGGCCGGAATGATTGCTCATATAGTCGTTTACATTTTCCAGGATACGGTCTAAATGCTCCGTCATCGCTTCTTTTGCAGCGATTGGCTCCCGGTTCTTCAGTGCCTCCACAATCCTGTCATGTCTTGTGATCTCGCTACGCTTCAGGGACGAGGAAATATGGTTGAATACATTATATACATTATTGTCTGCGAGAAGGATCTTTAAGATCTGCTGCGCTATCTCGTTTTTAGAAAATTCTGCGATAGCGAGATGGATTTTCAAGTCTTGCTCGGCTCCATTATTTCCTTTTTTTAATTCTAATAAATGTTCCATGGAGAGTAATTCAAGAAATTCAAGCTGTTCATCCGTAGCATTCTCACATGCACTTGTGACAGTATATGACTCGATAAGCTGACGGATCTGGAGAATCTCATGGATCCTTTTGGAAGATGCTTCAGAAGAGTAGTCAATTAAGCTGCGCGCAGCGCTTTTTTGCACTTCCAGTGAGTTTAAATTCGTAAGAAAGCTCCGTCCCTTTTCAGTCAGGATGCGGCCCTTGTTGCCGACGCAGGTCAGATAGCCGTTATCCTCAAGTTTTTTGAGCTGCCTTCCGATGGTAGCGGGGGAAATCTCCAGTTTGGAGCTTAAGTAGTTAGCGCCGACCGGGGAATTGAACTCATTAATTGTCTGTAATAATAGTATAGTTTTATTTTGCATAATACCTCCATTCCAGAACAGAAGCTGTTTTAGAAGCTTGAATCCGACGTTTTTATAAATTATAGCAAGTGTAATGAGTAATGTCAATGAGGTATTTTACTGTACAAATGATAAGATTTCGACTTTAGTATATGAGTGACTAATATAATATATAATAATCATACATCACTTGACAAGTATATATGATTAAAATATAATTATATATAATATAAATTAATTAATCATAACTCATAAATGATTAGTAAAAGAAAAATTGCAAGAAAGGACGGTAAATGCAATGAATAAAAAATTTTGTGGGATGTATGCAGTGGCAGTCACTCCGTTTAAGGAGGACGGTTCTTTTGATTTTGAAAAAGCAAAAAATCATCTTGACTGGCTGATTGAAAACGGGATCAAGGGAATATGCATCCTTGGGGCAACCGGTGAATATCAGAGCATAACTATCGAGGAGCATAAGCTGTTCGTACAGGAAATCGTTCCGTATATCAGGGACAGAGTTTCGGTTATTGTAGGCGCGACAAGAGAACGGGCGGACGAAGTGGTTGAGCTGATCAATAACATGAAGGTCTATGGTGCAGACGCGGCAATGGTGCTTACGCCTCCATACTGCCATCCGGCTCAGGATGAGATAGTGGAAAATTACCGCTACATTATGGAAAAGACAGAGTTCCCAATTATGATCTACAACAATCCGGGAAGCAGCGGTGTGAATATCGAGCGGGCTACATACCAGGAACTGATGAGGCTTCCATTTACAGCGGCGATAAAAGAGTCCAGCGGTTCGCTGCAGATATTGAGAGATGTTCTTGCGGATGCGCCGGAGGATGTGAGTGTATTCTGTGGATGTGATAATCTGGCATTTGAAAGCTTTACCGACGGGGCACACGGTATGATCTGTATGCTGGCTAATGTTGCGCCGAGAGCCTGCGCGGAGCTTTTTGCGTCGGTTTTTGAAAAGCAGGATATCGCAAAGGGCCGGGAGATATATCGGAGCATTACCCCTGCATTGGATGTTTTAGAAACATTTCCGAAACCGGTTCAGGCACTTAAGCATCTTCTCAATATTAAAACCGGAAACGGCGGATATTCAAGACGTCCGCGCATGGAATTGAGCGGCGGGGAAAAAGAGTATGTAGAACAGGCAATGTGCGCGGGAGAATTATTTTAGATGAGAGGAGGAAATAAGATATGGGATTTAAATCAAAGGAATATTATGAGCAAATAGCAAAAGGGCTTTGTTTTCAAACGAGGGCGTTTATTGACGGAGAATTCACAGCGGCATCCCAGGGAGGAACATTTGAGACGGTCAATCCGGCAGATGGGAAAGTGATCGCCAGTATTTCAAGCTGTCTTAAGGAGGATGTGCTCCGTGCGGAAAAAGCGGCAAGAAAAGCGTTTGAGGAGGGCAGTTGGATAAGGAAAAGTCCAGCGGAAAAAAAGGAGATTCTGATACGCCTTGCGGATCTGATCCTGGAACATCAGGAAGAGCTGGCGGTCATGGAGAGCCTGGACAGCGGAAAGCCTATCCGCGACACCCTGTCCGGTGATATCCCGGATACAGCGCTTACTTTCCGCTGGCATGCCGAGGCGATCGACAAGCTGGAGGATGGCATTACGGCGGGAGACGGGGAACATCTAAGCCTTGTGGTGAGAGAACCGCTTGGCGTAGTCGGGGCAATCCTTCCGTGGAATTTCCCCCTGCAGATGGCCGCGTGGAAGCTGGCGCCGATTCTGGCATCGGGGAACTCCTGTGTGGTAAAGCCGGCGAAGCTGACATCGCTGACTCTTCTTAAGCTTGCGGAGCTTGCTAAAGAGGCGGGCCTTCCTGACGGTGTGTTAAATGTATTGCCGGGGAACGGCAGTGTAGTCGGTGAAGCGCTGGGTATGCATCCTGAGCTGGAGGCACTTACCTTCACCGGTTCGACGGAGGTAGGAAAGCAGCTTCTTTCCATGTCCGGAAAGACCAATGCCAAAAGGATCCTTCTGGAGATGGGCGGGAAAAATCCTTGCATCATCATGCCGGATGTAAAGGATCTTGACCATGCTGCAGACGAAGCGGTCAATGCCGTATTTTGGAATATGGGTGAAAACTGTACTTCAAATTCGCGTCTGTTGGTGCATAAGGACATCAAAAATGCTTTTGTAGAAAAGGTGGTTGAAAAGACCCGGGCGCTCCGGACCGGAAATCCCCTGGATCCGGGCAATAATCTTGGGGCGATTATTGAAAAGAAACATATGGACACAATCCTTGAATATATACGGATTGGGAAAGAAGAAGGAGGGGAGGTGCTCTGCGGAGGCGAACAGATTCTGGCAGAGACAGGCGGTAATTTTATCGCGCCGACGGTATTCGGCGGAGTAACCCCTGAAATGACTATCGCGAAGGAAGAAATCTTTGGGCCTGTCCTGGCAATAATGGAATTTGAGACAGAAGAGGAAGCAGTCCGTATAGCCAACGATACAGAATATGGCCTGCAGGCTTCGCTTTTTACCGATGATCTGTCCACGGCTCACCGGATGTCCAGGGCGCTGCGCGCGGGGACGGTTTCCGTAAACTGTTACTCGGAGGGAGATATCGGGACGCCGTTCGGCGGCTTCAAGCAGTCTGGATTTTTCAGCCGGGATAAATCCCTGGAGGCCAATAAACAGTATACAGAGCTGAAGACGATCTGGATTCAGATTTAATCGGCAAAAGGGTTAAAAAGGAGTTGGATTTATGTTATTATTATCTAGAGAAGATATAAAAGAAGTCTTTACCATGCAGGATGCGATCGAGGTTGTGAAAAAAGCATTCTGTCTCGTCGTAGAAGGGAAATGTGATATCCCTCTGAGAACGAATATCCAGGCGAAAAAGCATGACGGTTGTTTTTTGTTTATGCCGGCGTATGCTAAAGAGTTGGATGCGGCTTCCCTGAAGGTAATCAATATTTTCCCGCATAATATTGATAACGGCCTGCCGACGTCACCGGCACAGGTATTTCTCATTGATGGGAAGACGGGGATGATGTCGGCGGTTTTAGACGGAACTTATGTGACGCAGCTTCGCACCGGGGCTGCGACTGGTGCGGCGTTTGATGTGCTTGCGAAAAATGACTGCAGGATCGGGGCTTTGATCGGAACGGGCGGGCAGGCGCCCACCCAGATAGAAGCTATGCTGGCGGCAAGAAAATTGGAGGAAGTGCGGGTATATGACCTGAATGATGAGCGCACGAAAGAATTTGCGGACAGGATGCAAAAGGAGCTTGGCAGCTATGGTGCAAGGATAGCAGCCGTTTCTTCAGCGGATGCGGCAATTGAGGATGCAGATCTGGTGGTTACGGTCACGCCGTCCATAAAGCCTGTGTTTGACGGGACGAAGATCAAAAACGGCGCTACGGTCAGTTGTGTGGGAGCTTATCAGCCGCATATGCAGGAGCTGGACCCGGCGGTTCTGCCTAGAGCGTCGAAGATTTATTTTGATTCTGCGGAGGCAGTTTTGTCTGAATCGGGAGATATGCTGATCCCTCTGGAGAAGGGGATTATCACGAAAGAGGATTTTACCGGGGACTTAGGTGATGTGCTCCTGGGCAATATCAAAGGCCGCGAAAGTGATGATGAGATCATCATTTTTGAGACGGTAGGAGTTGCGGCGCAGGATCTGGTGACTGCCAAGGTGATTTACGAAAAAGCAGTGGCTGCCGGAGCCGGGTACAGATGGAAGTAGAAGCTGGTATGGCGGCCGCGGAGAGGATTGCAAGATGAAAAAAGAATTAAAAGGAAAAAACGGTATCTTAACTCTCCGCCCGTGTCACGAGGCGGATTTAGATGCATTAATGCTCCTGCAGGAGAAAGTCTTCCGGGGCATGGAACAATCCGACTGGTTCGCCACTACTTCAAGAGAGGAAAACATACGCTTCTTAGAGGAACCGAATGTGATCCTTGGCGTGTACGATGAGGATACGCTGGCAGCGTACGGCTCGGTCGGTTTTCTGGGGGATTCAGCGGATAACCTCGGGCGGGATCTTGGACTTGCCGGGGAGGAGCTTTACCGCTGTGCGGTCCTGGATACGATCGTAGTTGATCCGGGGTACCGCGGGCTGGGACTGCAGAGAGAGCTGATCCGTTGCTGCGCTTCGCACGCCTTGGAAAAGAAGCCGGGATGCAGGATCCTGGCAACTGTTTCCCCGGATAATATCTACAGCCTGCGCAATGTACAGGCGGAAGGGTTTGAGATTTTGGCGCGGAAAACGAAGTACGGGGGAAAGGACAGGTATATTTTAGGAAAAAGGTAGAGAAAACTGCTCTGCAGTGTCGCAGGCTACAAAAAAACGGAGGAAACGCTTATCTTACGGCGTTTCCTCCGCTTTTTCTAATGCCGCAGACCGGAATCGAACCGGTACGGGAGATTAGTCCCGCAGGATTTTAAGTCCTGTGCGTCTGCCAGTTCCGCCACTGCGGCATTTTCACAACAGTCTCCTATTGCAAAATGGGACCTATAGGGCTCGAACCTATGACCCTCTGCTTGTAAGGCAGATGCTCTCCCAGCTGAGCTAAGATCCCATAGATATAATTATAATATGCTATACCGCTCGGTATAACGACCCAGAAGAGACTCGAACTCTCGACCTCCGCCGTGACAGGGCGGCGCTC
>CANAPP010000017.1 GCA_947363565.1 uncultured Lachnospiraceae bacterium
ATTTTTATCCTGCGGCCTGCGAGTTCCGTTTTGGAAACGGCAAGATCGACCGGATCGATACCTGCGTGGATGGGGATAAGGTGTATGTGAAGGTGCTTGATTATAAGACGGGCAGCAAGGCATTTGACGTGGTGGCGCTATATCACGGCCTGCAGCTCCAGCTTATGGTGTATATGGATGCGGCGCTCACCGCCCAGAAGGGGAGGTATCCGGAAAAGGAAGTTATCCCTGCCGGGGTATTTTACTACAGACTCAGTGACCCGGTTGTGGATAAGCAGGAGCCGGACGTGGAGACGGCGGTCTTAAAGGAATTGAGGCCGGACGGTATGATAAGTCTCCGGGATGAGGTGTTAAAGCACCTGGATCAGAAGCAGTCCGGAGAGTCATTTGCGGTTCCGGTAAAATACAACAAAAACGGCAGTCTTTCGAAGAATTCAAAGGTGGTTTCAGAGGATGAGTTCCGATTGATGATGGATCACGCCCTGAAAAAGATTGAGACTGCCCACAGTGAGATCTTAAGGGGGGACACTGCGCCGGCACCTTACCGCAGAGGGACGGAGACGGGATGCGATTACTGCAAGTACCGCCATGTGTGCGGCTTTGATTTTAAGGTGCCGGGATACCGTTACCGGGAGATCAGGAAGATGACGAAGGAAGAGGCGCTGGCAGCTATGAAACGGACGGCAGAGATAGAAGAGGTATAAGATATGGGAGTGTCATGGACGGAAGAACAAAAGAAAGTCATCGAGCTTCGGGGGCGCAATATCCTTGTCTCGGCGGCGGCCGGTTCGGGAAAGACCGCCGTCTTAGTTGAGCGGATCATCAGGATGCTGACGGCGAAGGATGAGCCGGTAAGTGTAGACCAGCTTTTGATCGTGACATTTACCGAGGCGGCAGCAGCGGAGATGAAGGAGCGTATCCTGAGGGCCATCGAAAAAAAGCTCGGGGAATATCCGGATGATGAGCACCTCATCCAGCAGGCTACCTTGATCCACAATGCGCAGATCACGACTATCCACAGCTTCTGCCTGTCGGTCATCAGGGATCATTTTCATGTGATCGACTTAGACCCGGGCTTTCGGATCGGGGAAGAGGGGGAGCTTAAGCTTCTGCGCCACGATGTGCTCGACGAGCTTTTGGAGGAGCGGTATGGGGCCGGGGAGCAGGACTTCCTTGACTTTGTGTCGGCTTACGGAAGCGGGCGGGATGATAAAAGGATCGAGGAGCTGATCTTAAAGATCTATGAATTTTCCCGCAGTTATCCGGACGCGGAAGGCTGGCTTTCTTCTTGTGTAAATGCTTACCGTGCCGGGACAAAAGAGGAGCTTTCAGAAAGCTTTGTGGTACACTACGCCGCAGCGAATACCCGGCGGTATCTTATGGATGCCTGCGAGCTTTTGGAACAGGGGCTCTCGGTGTGCGGCGAGCCGGACGGCCCGGCGGCCTATGAGGCGGCGCTGCTTTCGGATATGCGGATGATCGAAGGGATCCTTTCGGAGGATACATATGCCGGGCTTTTGGAGAAAATGCGCGGCATAGCCTGGGTGCGGCTTGCCGCCAACCGGGACAAGACCGTATCGGAGGAGAAGCTTTCAAAGGTTAAGGCGATCCGTGAGGAGGTAAAAGGACTGGTAAAGGATATTGCCGCGCAGTATTTTTATCAGGATATGGACGGCATGCTTGAAGATCTCAGGCTGTGCCGGCCCATGATGGAGGTCCTTGCCAGATTGGTGACAGAATTTGCCCGCAGGTTCGAGGAAAAGAAGCGGGATAAGGAGATGATTGATTTTTCCGATATGGAGCAGTATGCCCTGCGGATCCTGACCGAGCGGCGGGAGGGGGAGCTTCGACCGTCGGCGGTGGCGGCAGAGTACCGGCAGCAGTTTCTTGAGATCATGATCGATGAATACCAGGACAGCAACTTTTTGCAGGAGGCCATACTGACGAGCATTTCCAGGGTGTCAGAGGGGCAGTATAACATTTTTATGGTGGGGGACGTCAAACAGAGCATCTACCGTTTCCGACTGTCAAGACCTCAGCTTTTTATGGAAAAATTCGACACTTACAGTCTTACGGATGGGAAGAAGCAGCGGATCGACCTGCATAAAAATTTCCGCAGCCGCCGGGAGGTGCTTGACAGTGCCAATTATATCTTCCGGCAGATCATGACGAAGCCTTTGGGAGGTATCGCCTATGATGACCGGTCGGCGCTGTATGCAGGAGCCGATTACCCGGATTATGGAGAAGACGCGGCGACGGAAGTGCTTGTCATCGACAGCGGTACGGGAGCGGTGAACATGGAGGCGTCTGAAACGGAAAGGGGAGGTTCTCCGGTTGGGAAGGCTTCCCTGGGAGAAGACGGTTATGGGGGGGAGGATGCACCGGTGCAGGAGCCTGACCAGAAAGGGCAGGCCATGTCGGAGCGGGAGCTTGAGGCGCGGGCCATCGCAGGGCGTATCCGGGAGCTTTTAAGAGAGCATAAAGTGACGGATAAGGAGAGCGGGAAGCTCAGGGCGGTCCGGTATTCGGATATCGTGATCCTTACCCGGAGCGTGAAGGGATACGCGGATATTTTTACAGAGGTACTGAGCAGAGAGGGGATCCCGGCTTATGCGGGAACAAAGGAAGGGTATTTTAAGACGCAGGAGATCGGCGTGCTGCTTGACTACCTGCGGGTGATCGATAATATTTACCAGGATATCCCGCTGGCGGCGGTACTTACTTCACCGTTTTGCGGCCTGACGGAGCAGGAGCTGGCGACGGTGAGAAGTGCGTACAGCAAGGTTCCTTTTTACCGGGCAGTCCTGCGTTACCGGGCTGAGGGGGAAAAGGAGGATCTCAGGAGAAAGCTTGACCGGTGCCTTGCGCAGATGGAACAGTTCAGGGAACGTGTGCCCTTTACTCCTGCCCACGAGCTTTTAAGACGGATCCTTGAAGATACCGGGTACGGGGAGTTTGTCGCGGCTATGCCCGGCGGCCAGCAGAGAAGGGCTAACCTTGACATGCTTTTGGAGAAGGCGAAGGCATATGCGTCCACCAGTTATAAGGGGCTGTTTCATTTTGTGCGCTATATCGAGCAGTTAAAGAAGTATGATGTGGATTACGGCGAGGCGACGCTTGAGGATGAGCAGTCGGATACGGTTCGGGTAATGACGATCCATAAGAGCAAGGGCCTGGAGTTCCCGGTAGTGTTTGTCGCGGGCCTGGGGAAGCGGTTCAATATGCAGGATGCAAGGAGCAGCGTGGTCCTTCACGCGGATCTGGGCGTGGGGCTTGACGCTGTGGAGCAGAAAAAGCGGACAAAGAGTCCGAGTATCGTAAAAAAGGTGATCCAGAAGGAGGAGGCTCTTGATACGCTGGGGGAGGAGCTTCGGATCCTGTACGTTGCTTTGACCCGGGCGAAGGAAAAGCTTATCCTCACCGGGACAGTTTCCGACCTGGAAAAGAAGATGGAAAGCTGCGGGATGGTAAAGGGTCAAAAAAAGGCGGAATTAAGCTTTGGCAGGCTCAGCAAAGCGACCACTTACTGGGACTTTATCCTTCCGGCGCTGATGAGGCTTGGAGCGGATGTGCCGGTGCGGCTGCGGACTCTTGCATTTTCGGATATCGTGCGGGAAGAGGTCGCAGAGGAGACGGTAGGGCGGATGACAAAGGCGGCGCTTGAGCAGTGGGATACGGATAAGGTGTATGACGGCCGGGTCAGGGAGTATCTTAAGGAGCAGTTCGGCTACCGCTATCCTTACGCCGGCAGCCGGCAGCAGAAATTAAAGTTTACCGTGTCGGAGCTTAAGAAGCGGGTGCATTATCTGGAGACGGTGGAAGAGGGCGCGAAGCCGGAGGAACTGTACGGCGAGGTAATCTATGAGGAGCCGGAAGTGGTGCCGCTTATCCCGAAGTTCATGAAAGATGAGGAGGAGATTTCCGGGGCATCGCGGGGGACGGCGTACCACCGGGTGCTGGAGCTTTTAGATTTCCGTAAGGAATATACAAAGGAGCTTCTTGAGGAGGAGATGGAACGTTTCAAGGAAGAAGGAAGGATCCCGAAGGAGATGGTATCTTTCATCCGGACGCAGGATATCCTGGGGTTTCTTAACTGTACGGCGGGCAGGAGGATGAGGGCGTGCGCCCTTGCGGGGAAGCTTAAAAAGGAGCAGCCCTTTGTGCTGGGAGTCAGTGCAAGGGAGTTGTACCCCGGGGAGCAGGAAGGGGAGCTTATCTTAGTGCAGGGGATCATTGACGTTTATTTTGAGGAGCCGGACGGGATTGTGGTGCTGGACTATAAGACGGATAAGGCGGATAATGCGAAGGAGCTTGCGGATAAATATCATGCCCAGCTTGATTACTACGGGAAGGCTCTTGCGCAGATGACCGGGAAGCGGGTGAAGGAAAAGATCATCTATTCCTTTGGGCTTAAGAAGGAGATCGTGCTGTGAAGGAAGATGGAAAAAGGCCCGTCGGGCGCGGCCGGATGATGGAGGTGAGAGCATGGATGTCCATATGGCGGCGGCCGTGTATCTGGCAGCGGTGAATATCGTGACGTTCGCGGTGTTTGGCCGGGATAAGATAAAGGCCAGATGGGGCGGATGGCGGGTGCCGGAAAAGACGCTCCTTTTGCTGGCGGTGCTCGGCGGGAGCATCGGGGCGTGGATTGGGATGAAGGTGTTCAGGCATAAGATCCGGAAGGGGAGATTTAAGGCCGGGATACTGGCGATACTGACGCTACAGTGCGCAGGGGCGGTATTGTTGTGGAAGATGAGGTGAATAATGAATAAAAGCAGCAAGGCCTTGCTTATTGTTTGCTGATCAGATACGATGGATAATACCGGCAGATGCCTGCAGGCTTAATCTACAGCAACCGGTTCTGTTATCGCCCATTTTACAAAAAAGAAAAGAACCATGTAGTGACGGATAGTATCCGGCGGGCACATGGTTCTTTTTTAAAATTATTATATTGACAAATAATATTATACATCATATAATATAGTCATAAAAATAATATTGTAAAGCTATAGAATATTGTAAACCCAAGAAATTTGAAAGAGGAGTGGGCATATGGTATTTAACACAGGAGCAGCGCTCTTGGATGCGATCGTGCTGGCGGTTGTGTCCAGAGACAAGGAAGGCACCTATGGATACAAGATCACGCAGGACGTAAGAAAGGCCATAGAAGTGTCGGAATCCACTCTGTACCCTGTGCTGCGGCGTCTTCAGAAGGACGACTGCCTGGAAGTATATGACAGGCAGTTTGACGGGCGGAACCGGAGATACTACAAGGTGACGGAGAAGGGAACAGCGCAGCTTGAGCTGTACGAGACGGAGTGGAAGAATTATTCCAGCAGGATTAATGGATTATTTGAAGGAGGAGAGTCTGCATGAACCGCATAGAATTTATGACTGAACTGGCTGCACTTTTGCAGGATGTGCCGGAGGAAGAGCGAAGAGATGCAATGCAGTTCTATAATGATTATTTTGACGATGCCGGCGAGGATAAGGAAGGCGAGGTGATCGCCGAACTTGAAAGCCCGGGGAAGGTGGCTGAGAGGATCAAGGCGGATCTTCTCGGGCAGCAGACGGAAAAGGAGTATACCGAGACAGGCTGCCGGGACAGGAGCAGTGAGGAGAAGAATATGCCGGTTAAAGGAAGCGGGGCATACCAAAAAGACACCGGTGATTACGGCTACCGGGAGTATCAGTATGGAGACGGCGGCCAGGATAAGGATGAGCAGAAACCCTGGAGCAGCAATATCTTAAAGGTGATCTTGATCATTGCGATCATCCTTGTCGGAGCACCGGTCATCATCCCGTGTGCGTTCGCCATAATCGCAGTAGCCGTGGCAGGGATCACAGCATTGTTTGCCTTCTTTTTTGCGATCGTGCTTTGCTTTATCGTGGTTGCCATCGTTGGGGCAGTGCTTGTGGGCGCGGGGCTTTTGACATTGATCCCAGAGATAGCGGTGGGTCTTGCGCTTATCGGGACAGGGCTGATCCTGGGTGTGATCGGGACTGTCGGAACAGTGGCGGGCGTTAAGCTTTGTATCGTCGTACTCCCTGGGATATGCAGAGGGATCATATGGATGTGCAGAAGACCGTTCCAGAGAAAGGCGGTGGTATAGGGATGAGAAGAGGATGGAAGATATTCTGGATCGTATGCGGGATATGCGCCGGTGTCGGGCTGGTGTGCTGTGCGCTGGCATTTGTCATGGGTGTGACGCATGAGGCCATCGAGAACCGGTTCCCGAACGGGATTGGCATAGTCGGACATATCATTGATGACGATGATGATTATGATGATTATGATGATGACTACGACGATGATTACGATGATGACGACGATGACGATGACTACGACGGTGACGATGGCTACGAGGATAACGGGTATCCTGACAAAGTCTCCAAGAATGCGGGGCATACAGCCGGGAACGGAGAGGTGACGAATATGGGAAGCAGGTCAGAGATCGTGCACGGTACGGGCAGTCAGACATTTACGGGGGTAAACTCGATTGATGCCGAAGTGTGGGGCGGATATATCGAAGTGGTATATGATGAGGCTGTGTCCGGTGAGATACGGGTCGAGACAGAGGATATGAATAAAAAAGTCGGACTTAAATGCTTTATGGATGAGGATGAGCTTGAGATCGTGACGAGGAAAAAAGTCGTGGGTCTTCCCGGCAGAAAGCCCGGAAAGCTGATCATCCATGTGCCGAAGGATTATCAGTTCGATGAAGCGTCGATAAGCCTTGCCGGCGGCTACCTTCGTATTGCGGATATCCATGCGTCAAAGCTTTCGGTAAACGTCGGAGCGGGCGAAGGCATTATCGAGAACTTTACTGCGGTAAAAGCTGAGCTTGAATGCGGAGCGGGAAGCCTTACGGCAGCAGGGACGGCGGACAAAAAAGCAGAGATTGACTGCGGTGTCGGTGAGATTTCTTACACTGCCGGAGGGAAGGAAGAGGATTATAATTATAAAATTGACTGCGGGATCGGCGAGATCGTCTGCGGGGAGGCAAGCTTCGGCGGCATCGGCGCAGAGAAGAAGATCAGCAATAATGCGGCGAAAAGCATGGAGATAAGCTGCGGCATGGGGGCTGTGGCGGTCGCGTTTTCAGAAAAGTAAAACTTAAGGAGGAAAATATATGGAACCGAAAAAATTATACCGTTCAAGAAGAAACCGCATGATCTGCGGAGTATGTGCAGGGATTGCAGAATATTTTAACATTGACCCGACGCTTATCCGGCTGGGCCTGGTGCTTTTGGCATGTACCGGGAGCGGGATACTGGCGTACTTCATCGCGGCGATCATCATTCCGGACGACCCGCAGATGTAGCACGGGAAAAAGCCTGTATAACTGAAAAAAGGATTTTGCCCTGCCAGAGGCCCTGGCGTGTTGGAGCCGGAGCCAAGAGGATAAGGGCAAAGTCCCTTTTTTATGCCTGTATATTTTGCGGGAGAGTGTCAATACTTATAGCGTGGCCGGCAGCGCCGGTGCGATACAGCAAATGCCGGTAATCAATGAAAGGAGTGTTATCGATGGCAGGGAAAAAGCAAAAAGAGATTAAGCTTGAGGAATTGACACGGGAAGAGAAGATGAAATACGAGATCGCAGAGGAGCTTGGGCTTCTGGACAGGGTGATGGCGGACGGCTGGCGCTCTCTGTCCTCAAAGGAGACAGGCAGGATCGGAGGGCTGCTTGCCAGGAGAAAACGGGCAGCCGGGCAAAAATAACGAAAATATTACGAATGTTAATAAGTGTGAAAATTTTTTGACATCTGTTGAAAATAGAAGTTCCTTTTGCTATAATCGTAAAACCAGTAAAGTAAAGTACGGTAGCAGTGGTGGATATATGGGCAGCAGGATTAATGTTTTGGATATAGATATAAATAATTATACAGCGAAGGAAGCCATGAAGCGGTTTGTCGATGCTATGCAGTCGGAGCCTTTAAGCGTCATCGAGATGGTGACGGCGGACAGCCTTATGCAGATGGGCGATGCCCCGGAGCTTAAGGGGGAGGTCGGCAGTTTTGACCTTGTGCTGGCAGGAGATACGACGATCCTTCAGTCGGCGGATATTACAGAGAGAAAGTGCCTTAAGGAGATTGAAGAGCGCACTTTTCTTAAGATGCTTTTAAGATATATCAACAGGAACCATAAGAGGGTATATCTGCTTGTGGAGTCCGAGGAGGAGGGGCAGGAGTTTTTGCGCTTCCTGGAGTATAACTGCCGCGGGGCACAGATCGGGGGCATGGCGAAGGTATCGGATATGGATCGTGCCGACGATATGGTCGTGAATGCGATCAACGGCGCGGATATAGACTGCGTAATCTCTGCGATGTCATCTCCGCTTCAGGAGGATTTTGTGACAAAGAACAGAAGCATACTTAACGCGCATGTCTTTCTGGGGCTTGGAAGGGAGATCCTTCCCCTTGGCAGGACCGGTATTGTACAGAGTCGTTTTGCCCAATATGTGATAAAAAAGATATTTTTGAAAGAGATGGAGAAGCGCAAAAAAGTGGAGCCCCAGTCGCTGCAGCTATGATCGTTAAGAAAAAGATAAGAAATTTGTTTTGTTCACTATGTACATTGCATTTTTGTCAAAAAAACCAAAAAAACTGAGGAAATCAACAAAAAAATATGATTTCCTCTTTATTTTTTTGTAAATTTATATTAATATAAAAGCTGAGAGTGTGCATTTTTGGGGAATAAAAAAATAATTTGTTGTGAAAAATGCATATTGAAATGAGTGGAGGAGATGGAATATGATATCTAATCAAATACTTCAAAATACAATTGAAGGATTGAAAGGGATTTCAAGGATTGACTTCTGCGTGATGGACACGGACGGGAAATCTCTGGCAAGCACCTTTTCCGAACAGAGCAGTTATGAGGAAGAAATCATCTCATTTGTGAATTCGCCGGCGGACAGCCAGGTTGTGCAGGGATATCAGTTTTTTAAGATCTTTGACGAGCATCAGCTTGAATATATTCTGATGGCCAACGGCGGCGGAGACGATGTATATATGGTCGGCAAGATTGCTGTTTTCCAGATACAGAGCCTCCTGGTGGCCTATAAGGAGCGGTTTGATAAAGATAATTTTATTAAAAATCTCCTTCTGGATAACCTTCTGCTTGTCGATATTTATAACCGTGCCAAAAAATTACATATTGACACAGAAGTCAGACGTGTTATCTTTATTATTGAGACAAAAAACGAGAAAGACAGCAGCGCTCTCGACAATGTACGCAGTCTTCTCGGCAATAAGGCCAAGGATTTTGTAACGGCTGTGGATGAAAAGAATATTATAATTGTTAAGGAAGTCGATGCGAACGACGGCTATGCGGAGCTTTCTAAGGCGGCCCAGAATATTTACGATATCCTGAAGAATGACGGGGAGGAGGATATTCTGATCGCATACGGAACAGTCGTTAATGATATCAAAGAAGTGTCGAAGTCCTACAAGGAAGCGAAGCTTGCGCTCGATGTGGGGAAGATATTCTTCAGCGAGCGGAGCGTGATCGCATACAGCGCGCTTGGGATCGGCCGGTTGATCTACCAGCTTCCGATTCCGCTTTGCAAGATGTTTATCCGCGAGATTTTTGAGGGGAAATCTCCGGATGATTTTGATGAGGAGACATTGACGACGATCAATAAGTTTTTTGAAAATAACCTGAATGTCTCTGAGACGTCAAGACAGCTTTATATCCACCGCAATACGTTAGTGTACCGGCTTGATAAGCTTCAGAAGAGCACCGGGCTTGATCTGCGCGTGTTTGAGGATGCCATTACTTTTAAGATCGCACTTATGGTAGTGAAATACATGAAGTATATGGAATCATTGGAGTATTAAATAATCAGGAGGAAATTATGATTGAATTAAGAGACGTAAAGAAAGAGTACTCGAAAGGGGTTGCAGCCCTTAACGGTGTCAACTTAAAGGTTGAACAGGGCGAGTTTGTATTTATCGTTGGGGACAGCGGTTCCGGCAAATCCACGCTGATCAAGCTGATCATGAAGGAGCTTGACCCGACGTCGGGGACGATCATCGTCAACGGGCAGAACCTGAACAAGATGCGCCACCGCAGGATTCCCATGTACCGGAGGGCGATCGGGGTTGTATTCCAGGATTTCCGTCTGCTTAAAGACCGCAATATCTATGAGAATATTGCCTTTGCTCAGAGAGTTACCGAGACTCCGGGAAGGATCATCAAAAAGAAGGTGCCTGCGGCGCTGTCGCTTGTAGGCCTGGCGCAGAAGTATAAGTCATTCCCGAAGGAGTTATCCGGAGGAGAGCAGCAGCGGGTAGCCATCGCAAGGGCGATCGTGAACGAGCCGGCGATTCTTTTGGCGGATGAGCCTACCGGGAACCTTGACCCGACGAATTCATGGGAGATTATGAAGCTTCTGGAAGAGGCCAACGACAGAGGGACGACGGTTCTGGTCGTTACGCATAACCAGGAGATTGTAAACGAGATGAAGAAGCGCGTGATTACGATGAAAAAGGGAGTTATCGTAAGCGACGAGAAAAAAGGTGGGTATAATAATGAGAATTAGTACATTTGGTTATTCGATGAAACAAGGGGTAAAGAACATCGGCAGGAATAAGATGTTCTCTATCGCGTCCATCGCGACGATGGCCGCGTGTATCTTCCTGTTCGGCCTGTTCTACGCAATTATCGTGAACCTGAACTACATCGTGGAAGAAGCGGAGAAGAATGTGGCGATCACCGTATTTTTCAATGACGACGCCACACAGGAGCAAAAAGATGACATCGGTGAACAGCTTAAGGGAAAAGACGGTGTCCTGGATGTCAACTATATCAGTGCGGATGACGCGTGGGAGAAATTCCAGGACGATTATTTCGGGGATTCCAAGGATGCGGCAGAAGGATTTAAGAATGATAATCCGCTGGCAACCTCAGACAGTTATGAAGTCCTCATGGAGGATGTGGAAAAACAGAAGGAAGTAGTTACTTTTGCGGAGGCGCTTGAAGGAGTGCGCAAGGTGAAGAAGTCAGATGTTGTGGCGAAGACGCTCACTAGCGTGAATAAGCTGATGTATTATGTGTCCGCGGCAATCATCCTTATCCTGCTGGCAGTATCTATTTTCCTGATCAGCAATACGGTAACGATGGGTATCACGGTGCGCCGGGAAGAGATCGCGATCATGAAATACATAGGGGCGAAGGACGGGTTTGTCCGCGCGCCGTTCGTGATCGAAGGTCTGATCATCGGTATCGTGGGGGCGATCATTCCGCTGATCATGCTGTTTTTCATGTATGATAAGGCAGTGTCATATATTATGGCCAAGTTCAGCCTCCTGAATAACATCATCATGTTCCTTCCGGTAACGACAGTGTATAAGACATTACTTCCGGTAGGGATCGCCCTTGGTGTAGGTATTGGATTTGTGGGAAGCTTCTTTACCATTCATAAACATCTGCGGGTATAATACATTTGATTTAGGGGGATATATAAATGCGAGGGAAGAAATTAGGAAGTCTTCTGCTTGTAGGTATGCTTTGCTTCGGCATGGTTTTTACGTCAGAGGCTTCGAGTGCCAGTGAGGCAAAAAAGGAAGCCAGGGAAGCAAAGGAAAGGGCCGAAGAAGCAAAAGAAAAAAGCGAAGAACTCAAGGAGCAGAAGGAGCAGGCAGAGACGCAGATGCAGTCGTTAGCGGCGGAGCTTGACGCGCTTCTGGCAGAGATAACCGAGATAGAAGAAAAGATTTTTAATAAGCAGACAGAGATCACGGCGAAAGAGGATGAACTGATCCAGGCCAGGGTTGACGAGAACGACCAGTATGAGAGCATGAAGAAACGGATCAAGTACATGTACGAGAACGGTAATGGCCAGTTCGTGGAGATTTTGTTCGAGGCCAAGGATCTCAGTGATTTTTTGAATAAAACGGAGTATATATCGTCAATTTCTGATTATGACAGGGAGATGCTTGAGAAGTACCAGCAGATCGTGAAGGATGTGGAAGCACAGGAAGCGGCTCTCCAGAAGGAACAGGAAGAGCTTGAGGGCATGCAGGATGACCTGATCGCAAAGCAGGCAAACTTAGAAACGCTGCTGGCGACGAAGGAGCTTGAGATTGACGGATTGAAAGAGGAGATCGACTCCAACGCCGAGCGGGTGAAAAAGCTTGAGGCGGCGGCCAAGGCAGCGGCGGACGCGGCCAGAAAGAAAGCCGAGGCGGAAGCGGCAGCGAAAGAGGCGGCGGCGCGGGAAGCGGCAGCGAAGAAGAATGCGGCGGCATCAAGTGGCGGCTCCGGACAGATCGTGGTGAGCGGCAATGGGACATTTACCCATCCGTGTCCGGGATATACACGTATTTCCAGCCAGTTTGGATACCGGACGGCACCTCTTAAGGGAGCCAGCACGAACCATAAGGGTACGGATTTTGCGGCGCCTACAGGGACGCCGATCTATGCGGCGGCAGCCGGTACGGTCACGTCGGCAAGATACAGCGGCAATGCCGGCAATATGATCGTCATCAACCACGGCGGCGGATTGCAGACCTACTATATGCATTGCAGCAGGATATTTGTGAGCGCCGGGACGAAGGTCGCTAAGGGACAGAATATCGGAGCAGTGGGAACGACCGGGAATTCTACGGGACCACACCTCCATTTCCAGGTGATGTCCGGCGGTGTACCGGTGAACGCGATGAATTATTTGTAGGAATAGGAAGTAAGCATGGATAACAGAAAAAGTTTTTTCAAGGGGGCGTTTTGCGGCGCCCTTGCGATATTGCTGGTGATCGGAGCTGTTTCCTGCGGGCTTAGGCCCAGGGGAGTGTCTGCGTCCGGGGGAAAGATTGTGACGCCGGGAGTGCAGCGAAAGCTCAGTGTCCTTAACGGGCTGATCGACCAGAGCTATCTTGGCAAGGCAGATGAAAAAAAGCTTGAGGAAGGCTTGTATGAAGGATTTGTAAGCGGCCTTGAAGATCCGTATTCCGTCTATTATGACGCGGAGGATACGAAGGCATTTTTAGAGTCGTCGGAGGGTGAATACAGCGGGATAGGCGCTGTAATGACCCAGAGCAAGGACAGCGGCATCATCACGCTGACCCATGTCTACGAGGATTCCCCAGCCATGAAGGCGGGACTTAAGGATGAGGATATCCTCTACAAAGTAGAGGGTGAGGAGGTTACCGGCGAGGATTTGAGTGAGGTAGTGTCCCGGATCAGGGGCGAGAAGGGTACAAAGGTTGAGCTTACGGTACTGCGGGGTGCAAAGAACGAGGAAGTGACGGTCACGGCGGTCAGGGATACGATCGAGACGCAGACGGTGCAGACGAGGATGCTTGCGGATAAGATCGGGTATCTGGCGGTCAGTGAGTTTGATGCGGTCACTTATGACCAGTATGTGAAGGGACTTGACGACCTTACGGGCCAGGGGATGAAAGCGCTGGTTGTCGACCTTCGGGGGAACCCGGGCGGGAACCTGAATACCGTATGCGATATCCTTGATATTATGCTGCCGAAGGGACTGATCGTGTATACACAGAATAAGGACGGCGAGAAGCGCAAGATGACTTCGGATGAGGAGAATAAATTCACGCTGCCCATGACGGTCTTAGTCAACGGCAACAGCGCCAGCGCGTCAGAAATCTATGCCGGCGCCATCCAGGACTACGGGCTTGGAAAGATCGTGGGCACTCAGACCTACGGGAAAGGCGTGGTGCAGCAGATTTTTGACCTGAAGGACGGAACCTGCGTGAAGCTTACAATCGCAGAGTATTATACGCCGAAGGGCCGCAACATCAACGGAAAAGGGATAACTCCGGATGTGAAGGTGGAGTTTGAGTGGGATGAGAAGAATCCCGAGGCGGATAACCAGCTTGATGCGGCGGTGAAGGAACTTAAGAAAGAGCTGTAGGGAATGCGAAATGTGCATTCCCTTTTTTCATTCCTTATGTTAAAATGTTATTGTTCACATTATTTATTGCAGTATTCGCAAGTCCATCTGACATTTATGCATGGGATTTGTTTACAGGAAAGGAAAGCATATATGAAGATTCTGATCAAACATGGACACGTAATAGATCCGCTGACAAAAAGAGACGGCTGGTTTGATGTGCTGGTCGACGGAGGGCGGATCCAGAAGGTGGCAGAGGGAATTATGGATGAGGCCGACAGAGTGATCGATGCTGCCGGATGCTATGTGCTGCCGGGATTTATCGACCTGCACGTACACCTTCGCGACCCGGGATTGACGCATAAGGAAACGCTTAATTCCGGCGGACGGGCTGCGGCAAGAGGCGGTGTCACTACCGTCTGCGCCATGCCTAATACGAAGCCGGTCATTGACGACGGAAAGAAGGTGGCGGACGTCCACCGGCGGGCGAAGACGGAATGCCCGGTGAATGTCATCCAGATCGGTGCGGTCACTAAGGAACAAAAAGGCGTTGAGCTTGCGGATATCGAAGGGATGGCTAAGGCGGGCTGTCATGCCATCAGCGAAGACGGAAAGTCGGTCATGGATGCGTCCCTTTATCGGAAGGGCATGAAGCTTGCGAAGGCACAAGGGCTTTCGGTATTTGCCCACTGCGAGGATATCACGATGGTGGAAGGCGGTGTTATGAACGCGGATGAGAATGCGAAGCGCCTGGGGCTTAAGGGTATCACCAATTCGGTGGAGGATGTGATCGCGGCGCGGGATATCCTTCTTGCGAAGGAGACTGGCGTGCGGCTGCATTTGTGCCACTGCTCTACAGCGGACAGTGTAAAGATGGTAGCGGCGGCGAAGAGAGAAGGGCTTTTGGTGACCGGGGAAGTGTGTCCCCACCATTTTATCCTGACATCGGATGATATCGGGGAGGATAACGGCAATTACAAGATGAATCCGCCTCTTCGGCGCAGGGCGGACGTTGAGGCCCTCCGGGAAGGGCTGAAAAACGGCGTGATGGATGTCATCTCTACGGATCATGCGCCCCATGCGGCGCAGGAGAAGGATAAGTCCATGGCGCAGGCGGCGTTCGGCATCGTCGGGCTGGAGACAAGCGCGGCGCTCACGTACACTTATCTGGTGAAGCCGGGGCTTTTAAGCATGATGGATATGGCTGAGAAGATGAGCTATAATCCGGCGAAGATATTAGGGATATCCGAAAGAGGGTCGGTGTCGGAGGGAAAGACTGCGGATGTGGTGGTCTTTGACCCGGAGCGGACATACCGGATCGATAAGCATACATTTTTCTCGAAGGGAAAGAATACGCCTTTTGACGGCTTCTTAGTGAGCGGTGAGGTGAGGTATACGCTTGTGGGTGGTGAAGTCGTGTACGAGGCTGAGTGTCCGGGCAGCGGCGAGAAGACGGTATAGAGGAGCACTGCTTTCGGACAGGGAAAGATTAGTAAGAATTGGGAGGAAGAATACGTGATCAACAAATTAGTTTCTAAGATCAGACAGACAGGAGCACCAATCGTAGTTGGGCTGGACCCGATGCTTAGGTTTATCCCGGAGCATATCAGGGACGCGGCTTTCGCGGAATACGGGGAGACGCTTGAGGGGGCGGCCGAGGCGATCTGGCAGTTCAACAAGGAGATTGTGGATAAGACTTACGATCTGATCCCGGCGGTAAAGCCGCAGATTGCCATGTACGAGCAATTCGGGATCCCGGGGCTTGCGGCGTTCAAAAGGACGGTGGATTACTGTAAGGAGAAAGACCTGGTGGTCATCGGTGATATCAAGCGTGGAGATATCGGTTCTACTTCTGCGGCTTACGCTGCGGGGCATATCGGCAGGGTGCAGGTTGGGGACAAGTCCTATCTGCCTTTTAACGAGGATTTTGTGACGGTGAATCCTTACCTTGGCTCAGACGGGGTGGATCCGTTTATTAAGGTATGTCAGGAGGAGAAGAAGGGGCTGTTTATCCTGGTGAAGACATCCAACCCGTCAAGCGGGGAGTTCCAGGACAGGCTCATTGACGGCCGTCCGCTGTATGAACTGGTGGGCGAGAAGGTGGCTGAGTGGGGAGCTTCCTGCATGGGCGAAGGTTACAGCAACATCGGAGCGGTCGTGGGAGCAACCTATCCGGCCATGGGGAAGGTATTGAGAAAAATAATGCCCAAAGCCTTCATCCTGGTTCCAGGTTACGGTGCCCAGGGTGGAAAAGGCGCGGATCTGGTCCATTTCTTCAATGAGGACGGGCTTGGCGCTATCGTGAATTCTTCGCGGGGCATCATCGCGGCGTACAAGCAGGAGAAATATGGGCGTTTCGGGGAGAAGAATTTCGGCGAGGCATCGAGGGCGGCGGTAGAGGATATGATCGCGGATATCAAAGGCGCCCTGGAAAATCGGTAGAACAGGAGAAGACTATGGCGGACAGGAAAAAAGAGACAGTGAAGGTGCTTATGAAAGAGCGCCTTGCGGAAGGGATTTTCAGCATGTGGATAGAGACGGAGGCGGCAGGCCAGGCGCGCCCCGGGCAGTTTATCTCCATGTATACGAACGACGCGGCAAAGCTTTTACCGAGGCCGATCAGCATCTGTGAGACGGACGGGGAGAGGAAGCTTCGCGTGGTGTACCGGGTGACCGGCGAGGGCACCGGTACGGAGCAGTTTTCCCAGATGAAGGCGGGAGATACGTTCGGGATCATCGGGCCGCTTGGCAATGGCTTCCCGCTGGAGCGCGCTGCAGGAAAGCGAGTGTTTTTGATGGGCGGAGGCATCGGTGTCCCGCCGATCTTGGAGCTTGCTAAGCGGATGTCGTGCAAAGAGAAGCAGATCATCGTCGGATACCGGGACGGGCAGACATTTTTAAAGGAAGAATTCGAAACGAACGGCACGCTTTATATCTCCACGGAGGACGGGAGCGTTGGCACGAAGGGCAATGTCATGGACGCGGTCAGGGAAAACGGCCTCCGTGCGGATATCATCTTCGCCTGCGGCCCGGCGCCTATGCTCCGGGCAATAAAGGCATTTGCGAAAGAGAATCAGATTGAATGTTATATTTCCCTGGAGGAACGTATGGCGTGCGGTATCGGCGCGTGCCTCGGATGCGTGTGCCAGTCGAAGGAGAAGGATTCCCACAGCAATGTGAACAATAAGCGCGTTTGTAAGGACGGCCCGGTATTTTTGTCAACGGAGGTGGAAATCTGATGAGTGCGGAAAATAAGATGGAGTGTACAGCAAAGAACCAGGCAGAGTGCGCAGCAGGTAACCAGACGGAGCGCGCGGTGGATATGCGGGTGAATATCGCTGGTGTGGAGTGGAAAAATCCGGTGACGACAGCGTCGGGGACGTTCGGTTCCGGGGCAGAGTTCGCGGAATTCGTCGACCTGGGCAGGCTTGGCGCGGTGACGACGAAGGGTGTGGCTAACGTGCCGTGGCCGGGCAATCCCACGCCGAGAGTTGCCGAGTGCTACGGCGGGATGATGAACGCTGTTGGGCTTCAAAATCCGGGGATCGATCTGTTCTGCCGAAGGGACATCCCCTTCCTTCGGCAGTACGATACGAAGATCATCGTAAATGTGTGCGGCAGGTCAGAGAGAGACTACTGCGAAGTGGCAGAGCGGCTTTCCGGCGAGGATGTGGATATGCTGGAGATCAATATCTCCTGTCCGAATGTGAAGGAGGGCGGTATCGCTTTCGGACAGGATCCGAAAGCGGCGGAAGATATCACGAGGGCAGTGAAACGGTATGCGAAGCAGCCGGTCATCATGAAGCTCAGCCCCAATGTGACCAGCATCCCGGAGATGGCGAAAGCGGTGGAGGCAGGCGGAGCGGACGCGGTGTCTTTGATCAATACGCTGACCGGTATGAAGATTGACATTCACCGCCGTCAGTTTGTCCTGGCCAATAAGACCGGAGGCGTATCCGGGCCCGGGATCCATCCGATCGCGGTGCGTATGGTGTATGAGGCCGCACATGCGGTAAAGGTGCCCATCATTGGGATGGGCGGGATCGCCAGTGCTGAAGATGCTGTCGAAATGATCCTTGCCGGGGCGGATGCGGTGTCTGTGGGCACGGCGAATTTCCATGATCCGGCAGTGACAGTGGAGATTGCAGAGGGCATCGAACGCTATATGCAGGCATACGGCTTTGCGAAGGTGTCCGATATGGTGGGAATCGTAGAGTGATATTGCAGAGAGAAAACCGGGCACCCTGTTTAAGGGAAACGCCCGGTTGATTTATGCTTTTAAAATTTTTCTTACTCGTATCTTTCGTCAAAGACTCTCTTCGACTTTTTCTCGCTCCGCGGAAGCAGGCCGAGTTCCACCACCTTGACCAGGGGTGTGAATCCGATCCGGCTCTTGACTTTTTCTGCAATCCTTCTGGCAAGGTCGAGGAAATCTACCGTGCCGTTGGTTTCCACGTAGAGACGCATGGTGTCGCGGCCGTCCAGATGGGAGATGCGGATCTGGTATTCGCTGGAGGTTTCCGGGAATTCTTTTAAGATCTCCTCAATCTGGCTCGGGAATACGTTGACGCCCTTGATCTTGATCATGTCGTCAGTCCTTCCCATGATGATATCCAGGCGCGGGAACTTGCTGCCGCATGGACAGGTGCCGGGAATGATGCGGGAAAGGTCATGGGTGCGGTAGCGGATGAGCGGTGCCCCTTCCTTTACCAGCGTTGTGATGACGATCTCTCCGGTTTGGCCGTCAGGAACCGGCGCTAAGGTTACCGGGTCGATGATCTCAATGTAGATATAATCGTCCCAGTAGTGCATGCCGGTGTCGTACTTACAGTTGATACCGATGCCAGGCCCGTAAATTTCCGTCAGCCCGTAGATGTCGTAAAGCTCGATGCCAAGCTCGCTGGAGATCCGCTTTCGCATCTTCTCTCCCCAGCGCTCGGAGCCGATAACCCCTTTCTTCAGGCAGATCTTGTCCTTGATTCCTCGTTTTTCAATCTCCTCGGCGAGAAGGAGGGCATAGGATGAGGTAGCGCAGATGACGGTGCTCTTCATATCCATCATCATCTTAAGCTGTTTGTCCGTATTGCCGGGTCCCATAGGGATGACCATCGCGCCCAGCTTTTCCGCGCCGTTCTGGAAGCCGATGCCGGCGGTCCACAGGCCGTAGCCCGGTGTGATCTGGATGCGGTCCGTATTGGTGATGCCGGCAGTCTCGTAGCAGCGGGCGAACATGACCGCCCAGTCATCAACATCCTTCGCGGTATACGGGATGATGACCGGGAGGCCGGTAGTTCCCGAAGAAGAGTGGATGCGCACGATATCCTCCTCCGGGGCGGTCATCAGACCTAAGGGATAGGCTTCCCGAAGGTCATTTTTCTCGGAAAAGGGGAGCTTTTCAAAGTCTTCCGGGGCAGAGATCCCGGTGATCCCCGCTTTTTCAAGCTTTTTGCCATAAAAGCTTCCGGCGTTTCTAAGCGCCTTTATCTGGTTGTTTACCTGGCTGATCTGTAAATCTGAAATCTGCATGATATTAAGGTTCCTTTCCTGAAATTCGAATAGTTATATTGCTTACTTCCGCGGGCAGCGAGCCGGGCGGGCATATGCCAGAGCCGCGAAGTTAAGCGCATGGAACTTTTCGGGAAGGCGGGTTCTTATGGCCGCTTTGATGTCTTCCTCGGAAAGCCCCAGTGCACCGCTTTTAACAGCAGCTCCTAAAAGAAGGAGGTTCAGCACCTTCGAAGAGCCGATCTCTTCGCAGGCTTTCTCCGCGTCCACGATGTAAAGCTCCTTCACCTGTTCGTTAAGGTATGCGATCATTCCATCGCCGCTGTAGGAAGAGCCGGAGAGGGTGGCAGTGACAGGGCTGATCTTCCTGCTGCTAGTCACCACGGTTCCGCCTTTCTTGAGGAAAGGCAGCATCCGCACGGTTTCGCCCGGCTCAAAACCGATGATGATATCTGCTTCGCCGTTTGCGATCATAGGAGAATAGATGCCTTCCCCGATTCGGACGTGGCTGAATACGCTCCCGCCCCGCTGTGCCATGCCGATCGTCTCCGCGCTCATCACGGGGAGGTCTTTTTGCATGGCAGCGGCAGCGATCAATTTGGAGGCAAGGACGGTGCCCTGGCCGCCGACTCCGCATAGTACAATATTTTTATTCATTGCCGTCACCTTCCTTTCCGTTTACGATGGCGCCTGTGGGGCAGATCTGGCTGCACAGTGAACAGCCGGTGCAGAGGGAGGCGTCGATACTGACGATTTTTCCGCTTACGATGAGCGCCGGGCAGCCTAGTTCGCGGATACATTTCTTGCAGGAAATGCATTTCTCCGGGCGCACATGCATACTCCGGGAAGGCTTTGTGACCGCGATGCAAGGTGATTTGAAAATGATCGCCTTAACGCCCGGTTCTTCTGCGACGCGCCTTACGCAGCTTACGGACGCCTCGTAATCGAGGGGATCGACGGTTTCAACGGTGGTAAGGCCGATACCCCGCAGGACGGCTTCGATATCTATCTTAGTGACGATCTCACCCATCATCGTCCGACCGGTGCCGGGATGGGGCTGGTGTCCGGTCATGGCGGTAGTGGAATTGTCAAGGATGATAAGCGTCATGTCCGCCTGGTTGTACACCGCATTTACCACGCCGGTGATGGCGGAGGCAAAGAAGGTGGAGTCGCCCACGAATGCAAAGCAGTGCGTGTCCGGTTCGATGCGTCCGACGCCCTGGGCGATGCCAAGGCCCGCACCCATGCAAAGACAAGTGTCCACCATATCGAGGGGCATGGCATTCCCTAAGGTGTAGCAGCCGATATCTCCGCAGAAAATAGTCTTCTTCCCCTTCATGGCCGTCTTTACCGCGTAGAAGGAGGCGCGGTGGGGGCATCCGGCGCACAGGATGGGCGGGCGGACGGGAAGATCGGGCGCGCCGTTTTGGACAGGAGAATTTGGGAGGTCCGCCGCTCCTTCGGCGCTTTCATTCTTTTGCGCAAGGAAGCCCCGGATATTTTCCGATACACTGTCGCGGGTATTTTCCCCGGCGTTTTTGACATGACGGCTGAGCTTTCCATAAATCTTTACCGGGAGATGATGCCTGCCGCAAAGATGGATAAGCTCTCTTTCAATCACCGGGTCAAGCTCTTCGATACAGAGTACCTCGTCAAGTCCGTCTAAAAATTCCAGCGCCAGCCTTTCCGGAAACGGATGCGGGGTGGCGATTTTGAGGACCGGTGCGCTGCCCGCCGCCTTTAACGCTTCCATGACATAGGTAAAGCTGATTCCTCCGGCTGCGATTCCTTTCCGGGGAGCGGTAAGGCGGCCAGTTTTGCTGTCCGGGAATCCTGCTATACCGCCTGAACTGTCCAGGAGATCATCAGAACGGATGATCTGATTTCGTTTATAGGAAGAAAAATCTTCGGCGAGGGTTAGATTTCGTTCCTCGATCTTTATATGGTTCTGGTAGGACAGACGGGGGAAGATGACCCAGCGCCCGGTATCCTTGGTAAACCCGTCCGGTTGATGTAAGGTATATTCGTCCGCGTCCTTTACCGTGACAGAAGCGTAGCCGTGGCATACCCTTGTGGTGGGGCGGAAAAAGACGGGAGTATGGTACTTTTCTGAATAAGCGAAGGCTTCCTGGATCATTTCATATGCCTCCTGGGCCGAGGACGGGTCGAAGCAGGGTATTTTCGAGAAGAAAGCAAAATGTCTCGTGTCCTGCTCGGTCTGGGAAGAGATGGGTCCCGGGTCGTCAGCCACAAGGACGACCATACCGCCCTTAACGCCGATGTAGGCAAGGCTCATCAGCGGGTCGGAGGCTACGTTGAGGCCCACCTGCTTCATGGTCACTAAGGCCCGGGCACCAGCGTACGCAGCTCCGGCGGCCACTTCCATGGCGGCCTTTTCATTGACAGACCACTCGACATAAGCGGCGTCTGCCCGCCGTTTTGCTACGGTCTCTAACACTTCTGTGGAGGGGGTGCCGGGGTAGCCGGATACAAGATTCACTCCAGCCGCCACAGCGCCGAGGGCGATGGCTTCATTGCCCATTAAAAATTCTTTATGCATGATCTCACCTCTTAATTGGAATGACAGAATTGCTGTTTTTTGCACGTTCATTGCTTTTGTGCAGTAATTGTATCATATAAACAATACGGTGACAATAATGATTCGATAATAGAAATAATACCTAAAATGAAAAAGTACTTGGCATTTCCCCAACTTTTCCGTAGTAGGGATTAAGGAAAACTTTTTGAAAAATCCCCTCAAAACTTCGTCAAAACCGCCCTGTGCGGTGTTGCAGGCAAATGGAATTTTCCTGTATTCAGTCCATAATAAACTGACATTGGGAGTGGACAGTAACTTTTGGACATTACGGACGATTAGCGGCCGAAACAAAAGAGTTGAACGAAAATGATGAATATGTTAAAATTGAGGAAATATAAAATGGCAGACAGGGCACAGTGCCCTCCGGGATAAAGGAGAAGGATCTATGGAAAGCTATAAGAAAGAATTTATTGAGTTCATGGTGGAAAGCGATGTGCTGAAGTTCGGGGAATTTACGTTGAAGAGCGGGAGAAGATCTCCGTTTTTTATGAACGCGGGAGCTTATGTGACGGGAACCCAGCTTAGGAAGCTTGGCGAATATTACGCGAAGGCGATCCACGATACGTATGGCCTTGATTTTGATGTGCTGTTTGGGCCTGCCTATAAGGGAATTCCGCTTGCGGTAGCGGCGACGATGGCCATCAGCGAGCTGTATGGCAAGGATGTCCGCTACTGTTCTAACCGGAAAGAGGCGAAAGACCACGGCGATGCGGGGATCCTGCTCGGCAGCAGCCTTAAGGACGGCGACCGGGTGGTGATCATCGAGGACGTGACGACTTCGGGGAAGTCCATCGAGGAGACATTTCCGATCATAAAGGCGCAGGCGGATGTGGAAGTTGTCGGGCTGATGGTTTCTTTGAACCGGATGGAAGTAGGAAAGGGAGGTGCGCTCAGCGCGCTGGATGAGATACGTAAGCTGTACGGCTTTGAGGCAAGCGCCATCGTGACGATGGAGGAAGTTGTCGCGCACCTTTATCATCAGCCGTGCAATGGGAAAATTGTGATCGATGATACATTAAAAACAGCAATTGATGCATATTATGAACAGTACGGTGCGAGATAGGCACATGTTTTGTGTGAGGATAATTTAAAGGAGGCGATGGAGATGAATGAGAAGGCGTATAAGACGATGGGCATCACGGGAGCGGCGGGCATTGCCGTCGGAATCGTGGCGCTGGTTGTGGGAATTACGGTGGGCGTGATCTCGGTGATCAGCGGCACTAAGCTTTTGAAGGACAGAAAGGGACTTACGTTTTAAGAGGACAGTATAAGATAGAAGGGGAGCCATATTGTTGAATGTAAGGGACAAAAAAAGAATCCGATTTATCGGGAAGATTTTATTTGTACTTTATATTGCATTTATCATATATTTTCTGATATTCTCTGACTGGTACGGGCGTTCCGGCGTGACAGCGGAGTACCGTTACAACCTGGTATTGTTCCGGGAGATCAGGCGGTTCTGGAAATACCGGGAGCAGCTTGGGATGTTTGCCATGTTCACGAATCTGTTCGGCAATGTCCTGATTTTCATGCCCTTTGGCTTTTTTATGCCGTTAGCCTGTAAAAACCGGAGATTTTTCTCGGCGTTTTTTTACAGCTTCGGCCTGAGCCTGTGCGTGGAGACGTTTCAGCTCGTAGCAAAGGTGGGGAGTTTTGACGTGGATGACCTGCTTTTGAATACCGTCGGAGGGGCAGCAGGCTATATCCTGTATGCCGTATGTAATGCAATAAGGAGAAGATATGTTTATAAAAAAACAAAAGGATTCAGCGGAAGACAGAGAGAAAGAGCTTGCCAGGGCGAGGGCGAGACAGCGCAAAAAGCTGATTAAGACGAGATACGGGCAGCGGCAGAAAAAACATGCCAGAAAGGGGATACAGTCCTGCATGATGGCAGTGCTTGGTGCTGCTTTAGTTATGATGATGATTGTCCATTCGTTTAAAGCGAAAGGTGACATCAGTGTATTGTACGGGCTTTTGGGATTTGCGATTCCCGTGATCGCGTGGCGGGGGCTTGTGTATGCCATCCGGGGTTTTAATGAGAGGGAGAAGAATTACATAACATGCAAGGTCGGGGCCGGGTGCAACGGTGTGCTGATCTTTTGCATGTGTGCAATATTTATCAGGGGGCTTTTTTAAATGATTGAAGAAAGATATGAACTTGCGGTCGGCCGGATTCGGGAGATAAGGACGGAACAGACAGTGGATGGGGTGTTCCGGGATTATTTTCAGAAAGTGGCTGACTTTGTCATTATGATTGACGAGCTGAAAAGTGTACTTTCGGACGGTTCTTATGATGAGCTGCGGATGGATGGGTTAAAGGAATGGAACCGGAGGCTGTATCTTGACATTTTGCAGGAGCAGTATGAAAGGAGCTATGCAAACCCGGCGTATGCGGTGAAGGCGCTGGGAGAAGAGTACGGTGCGCGCTTAAGCTTTCTGTATACGGAACTTCGGGGCATGATCGTGTATGCGTTCGAGGGAAGGACGGAGTATTTAGATATCCTGATGGAGCTTTTCATCGAGATTTATAACCAGTTCGAGGAGGGTGTGCCGGAGGTGAAGACAATCCAGGATATCCTGTACTGGTATGCCAGCGATTACTGTGACGTGTTCGTGGCTGACCGGATCAGAGAGCAGATATTGCCGGAGGAATCTTTTGCCGCGGACATCATCCGGGAGAGCGACCTTTCGGACATCCGGTATCTGTACCGGTTCGGGGAATATGTCAGTGAAAATGAGAGAAAGAGCGCGCAGTATTTAAGTAGCCTGCCGGAGGAGACGGTTCAGAAGATGGCAGACGTCTTTACGGAAGGCTATCGGACAGGCTTTGTGAATACGGGAAAGGACCTGTCGAAGAAATCTGTGGTGAACATCCGGTATACGCTTGGTTTTGAGCGGGTGGTGAGGAAAGCGATAGATAATTTTGAGAAGATGGGGCTTTCGCCCGTCATCTACCGTGCGTCGGTGAGCGCGCTCACAAAGCGCCAGCATATTAAGATTGGTTACTGCGGAGGCAATCCGAATCCTCAGTATGACTATGACCACAGGCACGACCAGGGCTTATTTTTAGACGGGCGTTTTGTAGAGCGCAAGCTTGAGGTCATAAAGACTGCCTATGAGAGACATAAGGTGGAGGCGGCGCAGTTTGCGGGTCCCGCGTGTATGGAGGTGTTCGGGGAGAAACCATTTGTGCCGGAGGCTAAGCCAGAGGCAGTAAGGCTTTCGGAAAAGCAGGAGGAGCTCGCCCTTAAGTTTGACAGCCGCCAGAATCAGATTACCAATGCGTATATCCGCGGAGATGAGAGGAGTTATACGATCATCGCCTGGCCGGTGCCGGAGATTGAGGAGGATTACGAGGATATCTTCGGGGAGATCATAAAGATCAATACGCTGGATGCGAAGGTCTATGAACAGGTGCAGCAGACGCTTATCGACGCATTGGATCAGGGGGAATATGTCCGCGTCCTGGGAGCGGGGAAGAACCGCACAGATTTGACGGTTAAGCTGCGCGCGCTGTCCGACCCTGAGAAAGAGACGGCCTTTGAAAACTGCGTGGCGGATGTGAATATCCCGGTGGGAGAAGTGTTCACCTCCCCGGTGCTTGAAGGGACTAACGGTGTTTTGCATGTCAGTAAAGTTTATCTCAATGAACTGCAGTTTAGAGATTTAGAGATTCAGTTTGCCAACGGGATGATTGCGGATTACATTTGCGGCAATTTTGAGCGGGAGCTTGAGAACAAAGAGTATATCCGGGATAATATCCTCCATAAGCATCCCACGCTGCCCCTCGGTGAATTTGCCATCGGCACGAATACGACGGCTTATGCGGCGGCGAAAAGATACGGGATAGCGGATAAGCTGCCAATCCTCATCGCGGAGAAGATGGGGCCGCATTTTGCGGTGGGGGATACATGCTATAGCTGGAGCGAGGATGTAAAGGTGTATAACCCGAACGGAAAAGAAATCATCGCGCGGGATAATTCCGTGTCGGCTCTTCGGAAGGAAGATTTGTCGAAAGCTTATTTCCACTGCCATACGGATATCACCATTCCTTACGAGGAGCTAAAGAGTATCTCGGTGGTGACGAAGGCAGGGGAAGAGATTACGCTGCTTAAGGACGGAAAGTTTGTGCTGCCGGGGACGGAAACGTTGAATGAGCCGTTGAAAAAGATGGAAGAATCATGTATGATGGGGTAGAGTCGTTACCCGGGGCGTTTGCCTAAACAGGATAATGTCTCTGCGTCACCACGCTTGCGCTCTGAAAAAGGCGTAGCAGTACTAGGCTCGAAAAAACACACCACAAGGGCGAACTTTCATACTAGGCTCGAGAGAACCTCGCCAAGTATTCAATGTTTTGCCAAGTACTGACGCCTTTTTACGGGATTCCTTAGAGACATTATCCTGTTTAGGCTGTATGGCGGACGGGTGACGAGGCACTAAAGATGATATATATACATGATTTTTAAGGAGCAGAGAAAAGAGTTTGTTGGACAGGATTAAGAAAGGATGAAGAAGATATGCCAAGAGTAGGAATTGTGATGGGCAGTGACTCGGATCTTAAGGTGATGAGCAAGGCTGCCAAGATGCTGGAGAAATTTGGGATTGATTATGAGATGACGATTATCTCGGCGCACAGGGAGCCGGATGTGTTTTTTGAGTGGGCGAAGGCTGCCGAGGGGAAGGGCATGAAAGTGATCATCGCCGGAGCGGGTATGGCTGCTCATCTTCCGGGGATGTGCGCGGCGCTGTTCCCGATGCCGGTTGTGGGTGTTCCGCTGTCCGGGAAGAATCTTGAGGGCGAGGATGCGCTGCTTTCTATCGTGCAGATGCCGCCGGGAATCCCGGTTGCCACAGTTGCCATCGACGGAGGGCTTAATGCGGCGATTCTTGCGGCGAAGATTCTTGCAGTGTCGGACGCAGAGCTTTTGGACAAGCTGAAAGCGTATACCCAGGAGATGAAGGAGACGGTGCAGGGCAAGGCTGCGAAGTTAGATGAGATTGGCTACGAGGCGTATCTGAACAGCTAAATCCGCAGGGGTGATAAAAGCAGGGAACCAGTAACAAAAATATAAATCAGTGAAGTGAGGATGGATATGATGGATTATAAGAAAGCTGGCGTTGATATTGAGGCGGGTTACAAGTCGGTGGAGCTGATGAAAAAGCATGTGAAGGAGACGATGAGGCCGGAGGTTTTAGGCGGGCTCGGCGGATTTGCCGGTGCGTTTGACTTAAGCGCCATTAAATGTATGGACGAGCCGGTGCTCCTTTCGGGGACGGACGGGTGCGGCACGAAGGTTAAGCTGGCATTTGTCATGGACAAGCATGATACGATTGGCATTGATGCAGTTGCCATGTGTGTAAATGATATCGCCTGCTCCGGCGGCGAGCCGTTATTCTTTCTGGATTATATCGCATGCGGCAAAAATTATCCGGAAAAAATCGCGACTATCGTAAGCGGCGTGGCAGAGGGCTGCAAGCAGTCCGAGTGCGCTTTGGTGGGCGGCGAGACAGCGGAGCACCCAGGGCTTATGCCGGCGGACGAGTATGACCTGGCGGGATTTGCAGTGGGCGTGGCAGAGAAGAAGGAAATCATAAACGGACAGGAGATAAGGTCCGGGGATGTGCTTATCGGCATGGCGTCAAGCGGCGTACACAGCAATGGATTTTCCCTTGTCCGCAGCGTGTTTGAGATGACGAAAGAATCTCTGGATACATATTATGAGGAGCTCGGAAAGACCCTTGGGGAGGCGCTGATTGCGCCAACGAAGATTTATGTGAAGGCGTTAAAGAGCATCAAAAACAGCGGCGTAAAGGTAAAGGGCTGCAGCCACATCACGGGCGGCGGTTTCTATGAGAATGTGCCGCGTATGCTGCCGGAGGGCGTCCGCGCAGTGATTGAGAAGGACAGCTATGAGGTTCCGGCAATCTTTAAGCTTTTGGCGGCGAAAGGCGACATCGCGGAGGAGATGATGTACAATACCTTTAATATGGGTCTTGGCATGGTAATTGCCGTATCCCTGGAAGATAGAGAAAAGACAATAGCGGCAATTGAGGCGGCGGGCGAGACGGCTTATGTGGTCGGACGCATTGAAGAGGGCGAAAAAGGAGTTACATTATGTTAAATATAGTCGTACTGGTGTCCGGCGGCGGAACGAACCTGCAGGCAATCATCGATGCTGTAGAGGCAGGAGAGATTACCAACACGCGGATTTCCGGGGTCATCAGCAACAATAAAAATTCCTATGCGCTCAAGCGGGCGCAAAAGCATGGGATTAAGAGCCTTTGCATTTCCCCGAAGGACTTTGGCTCCAGGGCAGAGTTTAACCGGAATTTCCTGGAGGCGGTAGACGGGCTTAATCCAGACTTGCTCGTGCTTGCCGGGTTCCTTGTGGTGATTCCGCCGGAGATGATTGAACGGTACCGGAACCGTATTATCAATATCCATCCGTCGCTGATCCCGTCTTTCTGCGGAACGGGATATTACGGGCTTAAGGTGCATGAGGCGGCGCTTTTGCGGGGAGTAAAAGTCGTTGGCGCGACGGTGCATTTTGTGGATGAAGGAACAGATACTGGCCCGATTATCCTGCAAAGGGCGGTGGAAGTAGAGCAGGGCGACACGCCGGAAGTTCTACAGCGGCGCGTCATGGAGCAGGCTGAGTGGAAGATTTTGCCCCGCGCGATTGACTTGATTGCCAACGGGAAGGTGAAGGTGGAAGACGGAGTTGTAAAAGTGGTTGAGGACGATAATTAGGAGGAAACGAAGATGAATGTATTGATTGTCGGGAGCGGCGGAAGAGAACATGCGATTGCATACTGCGTGGCAAAAAGTGACAAAGCGGACAAGATTTATTGTACGCCGGGCAATGCCGGGATTGCGGAATACGCGGAGTGCGCGCCTATTGGTGCTATGGAATTTGAAAAAATCGTGGCATTTGCGAAAGAAAAATCGGTTGACCTTGTAATCGTGGGGATGGATGACCCGCTGGTGGGCGGCCTTGTGGACGAGTTGGAGGCAGCGGGCATCCGCACCTTCGGGCCGAGGAAGAATGCGGCAATCTTAGAGGGCTCCAAGGCATTTTCCAAGGATTTGATGAAGAAATACAATATCCCGACGGCGGCTTACGAGAACTTTACCGATGCCGGCAAGGCGCTCTCCTATCTTGAGACAGCAAAGTTCCCCATCGTTCTCAAAGCGGACGGGCTGGCGCTTGGAAAGGGCGTGCTGATCTGCAATACTCTTGAGGAGGCAAAAGAGGGCGTCAAGACGATCATGCTGGATAAGAAATTCGGCTCTGCGGGAAATGAGATGGTCATCGAGGAATTTATGACGGGGCGTGAAGTGTCCGTACTTTCCTTTGTGGACGGCAATACCATCAAGACGATGACCTCCGCTCAGGACCACAAGCGGGCAGGAGACGGGGATACCGGGCTTAACACCGGAGGGATGGGAACATTTTCCCCGAGCCCGTTCTATACAAAGGAAGTAGAAGATTTCTGCAATAAATATATCTATCAGGCGACGGTAGATGCCATGAAAGCGGAAGGAAGACCCTTTAAGGGTGTCATCTTCTTTGGGCTTATGCTCACGGAGGAAGGCCCGAAGGTGCTGGAGTACAATGCAAGGTTCGGCGACCCGGAGGCGCAGGTAGTCCTCCCGAGGATGAAAAATGATATCCTCGAGGTGGTAGAGGCATGTATCGACGGCACATTGGATAAAGTTGACTTGCAGTTTGAGGATAATGCGGCGGTGTGCGTCGTCCTTGCAAGCGAGGGATATCCGGTAAGCTACGAGAAGGGCCTTCCCATCGAGGGGCTTGAGGAGTTTAAAAAGCATGACGGGTATTACTGTTTCCACGCGGGAACAAAGTTTGCCGATGGAAAGATTGTGACAAACGGCGGACGTGTGCTTGGCATTACGGCAAAGGGCAAGGACTTGAAAGAGGCGCGGGCGAATGCCTATGCGGCAACCGAGTGGGTGCAGTTCGGCAATAAGTATATGCGGCATGATATTGGGAAAGCGATTGACGAGGCGTAAAAACGTTTGCACTGCGAACGGTTATTGTCTATAATGAAGATATCAAAGACAGTAAAGAAAGGCATATTGAAAAAGGTGGTGATTCTTATGCCGACGAATGAAAAAGAATATAACGGTTATCTCCTGGATCAGCTTGAGCTGATTGAACGGCTTGAGCTGGTTATAGAGAAGAATGATATGGAGGCATTAAAAATGCAGCTTGCGCTGGAAAAGAAGTTTGTTGAGCGGAAGCTGTATCAGAAACCGCCGTTAGTTGAAAATCAGTAATAATCATATAAAAGGGATGCTGTATTATTTATCGAAAACGGCATCCCTTTTATTATCTACACCAATTTCTCCGTCACATGTGTCTTAAAGAACTGTATCAGCGGCCCGTTAAACAATGCATTGCACACGGTGCCAATCCCGATGATCAGACCCAATTTCCCGCCGGACATCAGGCAGAACACCACGCCGACGATCACGACGGTCACATCGCTTATGACACGCGCCTTGTCATATTTGAGCTTATTATGGGTCAGCTCTTCGATGATAATGCCTACGGCGTCATAAGGGGCGACCCCCATATCCGCCACCATGTAGAGCGCTACGCCCAGACCCGCGAAGAGCATCCCGATGATCAGTGCAATGATACGCAGGGGCAGGGTCATCTCAACTTTGAGGATGTCCAGGAACAGCCAGCAGATAAAGTCCGCCAGATATCCGACACATACCATGTTGACGACGGTTCCCAGGCCAATGCAGCGCCGTACGGTAAAGAAAATGACAATCAGGATGACCGTGTTCATAATGAGCTGCCACGTTCCGAAAGACATCCGGATAAAGCCGCTGATGCCGAGGTTCATACAGGTGAAGGCATCAACGCCGAATTCGCTCAGCCGGAAACTTCCTACGCAGATTCCAATAAAGAGAATGCCGGAAAGCATCATGATAATCCGTTTCGCATAATTTTTATTTGTTGCATCCATAATCTTATACTCCTGACAATTAATTTTCTGATTTTAAGATAAACAGTCTGGAATCAAAGTCACAGGTAGGGATGTCGCCCATAGCCATCTGACCTACACTGGAATCTGTTGTGATCAATCCTGCGTTCATCAGCTCATCGCCGTAGTGTCCTTTTCCGTCCGCAGAATTCGTGTAACAAAAATCAGGGTTAAGACCTTTGAGAGAAATTCTCGTAAACGGCATATTCGCACCATTCAGCACTTTGTAAACGCCTACAATGGCTTCTTTTTTATCCTTGCTTACTACCATCCACGCGGTGTGACCGTCGCCTTCAAAGGGGCTGTTTAAGCGGTAGAATGTACCGAACTGGAACAATTCACGGTATTGCTTCATGAATTTGATCTGCTCCTTAACTTCTTCCTGCTCTTCATCTGTCAGTTTATTTAAGTCCAATTCGTAGCCGAAGGTTCCGAAGTACGCAACATTTGCCCGTGTGTGCAGAGGGGTGTTACGGAATACCTGATGGTTCGGAGTCACGGATACATGGCTGCCCATGCAGCTTAACGGGTAGCAGTAGGAGGTGCCGTACTGGATCTTGAGCCGCTCTACTGCGTCGGAATCATCGCTGGTCCACCCTTGCGGTGCGTAATAGAGAAGACCTGGATCAAAACGCGCGCCGCCGCTTGCACAGGACTCGAAAAGTACCTGTGGGAATCTGTTGGTCAGCCGCTCGTAGAGGTCATAGACACCGAGAATGTACCGGTGGAATACCTCACCCTGACGGTCGGCCGAAAGAGCGGCGCTGTAGCACTCCGTGATGCTGCGGTTCATGTCCCATTTCACATAGGAAACCTTTGCTTCGCTTAAGATCTTAGCCATCATCTCATAGATGCAGTCCACGACTTCCTTTCTGGAGAAATCAAGGACATACTGGAACCGTCCGTGGGAAATGGTGCGCTTTGGTGTCTTTAAGATCCAGTCCGGGTGATTGCGGTAGAGGTCAGAGTCCTTGTTCACCATCTCAGGTTCGAACCAGAGACCAAACTTCATGCCGATATCTTCGATTCTCTGGGCAAGTCCGGTGATTCCGGCAGGAAGAAGATCTGGGTTCGCGATCCAGTCCCCAAGGCCTGCCTTTTCGTGACGGCGGCCGCCGAACCATCCGTCGTCCAGGACAAAGAGCTCTACGCCGCAAGCCTTTGCTTTGGAAGCAATCTCTACCAGACGGTCCTCTGTGAAGTCAAAATAAGTAGCCTCCCAGTTATTGATCAGGATTGGGCGCGCCTTATCTTTCCAGTAGCCTCTCGCAAGTCTCGTCTGGTACAGCTTGTGGAAGGTCTGGCTCATCTGGTTTAATCCCTTGTCGGAATATACCATGACAGCCTCCGGAGTCTGGAATGACTGGCCGGGCTCTAACTTCCAGTCGAACCAGTGCGGGTGGATGCCCAAAAGGAGCCGTGTCTCGTTGTGAGTGCTAACTTCTGCCTGGGCCAGGAAGTTTCCGCTGTATATAAGGCTGAAGCCGATGGCTTCGCCCTGAAACTCTGTGGCGTCCGGGCGCTTTAAGATCACAAAAGGATTGTGGTTGTGAGAGGAATGGCCGCGCACACTCCCCACGGACTGGATACCCTGTTCAAGCATCCTCGTTTTCATATGTCTTTCTCTTCCCCAGGCCCCGGAGAAGTGGATGAATTCGTAGTTACAGTCCGGAAGGTCCATGCAAAGACTCATAGCCCTGGCAAGGTGAAGGTCGCTTACGCCTTCATTCACAAATGCAGCGCTTCTTGCGATGATTCCGCCTTCTGCGAAAATGGTGTAGAAAAGCTTCAGTGTAAGTCCGTTCACCGGATCCTTTAAGATGAGTGTCAGCGTCTCGGCCTCGTCATCATTTTCGGTATAGGTTGCCGGAAGACCTTTGAGAGCCGGCTTTCCCTTTTCAATCGTATAGTCCTGGTACTGGAAATCCGAGATGCGGCTTCCGTCCGGATTTAAGACCTCCGCTGCCGGGTCGCGGTAATCCGTGGAGCCGAAGACGCCGTATTCCTGATGAATATGCTCCAAGGTATATTTGTAGTCGTCGTCATAAAGATAAGATGTCATCGGGCGGAAAGCAAACTCAAGAAAATGTGAAAAATCCTCCGAGTGGTGAATTCGTTTTCCGAAATAAAGCTGTGCCATCTGTCCGGTCTCAAGCACGGTCATGATGTAGCTGACAGAATCATTATACAGATGGAAAGTACGGGTCTTGTCGTTAAATAAAATACTCATTGCGATTTCCTCCGAATTAAAATTGTTGATATAGAGTATAGGAAAAAATGTCAGGAATTGATAGAAACATTTGTTGAAGAAAACAGTCAAAATGTTAAAAGACTGTAAGCAGGTACCTACAGCCTTTCTAATGTGCCGATATTTTTCTGGAGTTTGTTCTTATGCCAGTCAAGAACTTCCTTGCGGTAGCGGGAAGGGGTGATCCCTTTCTTCGCCTTGAACACCTTGGAAAAGATCAAAGGATCCGTGTAGCCGCAGGACAGGGCGATGCTCTCTATGGACAGGTCTGTCATGGTGAGAAGCTCCGTCGCCTGGGAGATGCGGTAATTCGCCAGATAGTCCTGGGGCGACACGCCGAGGTTCGTCTTAAAGAGCGTGTAAAGGTAGCTGCGGTTGATGCAGACGTAGCTGGCGATATCCGTCACATGGATAGGGAAGGAGTAATTGTTCTGGATAAATTCCACGGCCTGGAGGATATACGGATTCTCCCCGTTCTCCAGAACGGAAGGGTTGACGTGGATATCCCTGGTCAGTATGGAAAAAAATTCATACAGAAGCCCCTGGAGGAGAAAACGGTGTGTAGTTGTGGAAATGTTGTTTTTCAGCATATCAAGGACAATCCTGCGAAGCTCGTCTTTGTAAGCGCACGCAAAGATTGGATGCTGGTGGTTAAGCCCCATATCGCTTAAGTAGTTGCCCGCATTATTCCCGTCAAAGCCGATCCAGATGTAAGTCCACGGGTCGGCGTCGTCCGCCCGGTAGAAGGTCTGTACCTGCGGCTCGATCAAAAAACCGCAGCCTTCTTTTAAATGGTATTCCTTTTTGCCGATCTGGTACATCCCTTTGCCTTCCAGGATGTAATGGATCAGGTAATTGGGCCGGACGGACGGCCCGAAGCTGTGTCCCGGCTCACATTTTGCATAGCCGCAGTAGCAAAGGTATACGTCTGTAAATTTCCTGTCTGATAATTGCAGTACATAAGAATCTTCCATAATGATGTCTCACCCTGTGCTGTAAAAGCCTGAAATTAAATACAATGATTAATAGTTGCCGAGCTTTCCGAGATATTTGTCGATGCGTTTCAAGCGCTTTTCCACACCCTTTACTTTGTGGCTGATGGTCTCAAGCAGCGCCTCCGCGATAAACTGCGGCCCGATAAGCGAGTTGAAAAAGGAATTGCTGTCCACGGAAACGGTGAACAGTACTGCCGCGTAGGGCGCAAGGAGCGCGCTTGGCTTGTCCGTGACAACGATGATCTTCGCCCCGGCGTCGTAGGCCATCTGTGCGGTGACTTCATCTACAGAGGAGTACCGCGGAAAGCTGAAGATGATCAGACAGTCCTCCCTGGCGATGTTGCACATATGGTCGATGGGACTTAAGGCGGCGGTGTTCGTCATGACCACGTGCGGAACCATCTGCTTCAGATAGAGCAGAAAATAGTTGCACAGGCATGTGTCCCCCCGGGAAGCGGCAATATACTTGCGTTTGGATGATATGATGATGTCCGCCGCTTCTTCGAACAGATCCACCGTGTTGCTGATAAATACAGACTCCAGATTTTTTGCTGTGATCTTAAAGTGCCGGTCGATATAATCTGTGTCGCTGCCAAGCTTTGTCTGCTGTGCGATTCTTTGAGAAGGAACCGTGATTGTGCTGGAAATACTTAAGACTTTGTCCTGGTAATTCTTTCTCAGAGATTTCTGGAATGCCATAAATCCGCTGTATCCGAGGGAACGGCTGAAGCGGATGACCGAAGACTCACTGACACCCAGTGTTTCTGCAATCTCCGTGGAAGTCATAAAGCAGGCATCCGCGGAATTGTCCAGAATATAAGTGGCTATCATCCTCTGCGTCTTGGTCAGTCGGGCATTGTTGATGGCTTCTCTCAATTCTTTCATTACAGGCACCTCCGTGTTCTCTATTCATTTAACCATGAATCGCTTCAATATGCAAGCTAAATTGTAGATACAATTGAAAGAAAAATGTAATAATTTAAAGTTTTGTGAAAAAAATAACTTTTATTGAATATTATAGACAGGTGTGTTATTATAAGTTTTAGAAACAAATGAATAATATTGTTCATAAAATAACGAAGTTGAAAAATATTATTCACCAAAATGGGCGATGCCGGAGAATCCCCGAAAAACTCCGGCCGGGAAGTAATTTCACACAATATTCAGGAGGTAAAGTCAAGTGAAAGTAGGATGCGTAAAAGAGATTAAGAACAATGAGTTTCGTGTAGGTATGACCCCGGATAACGTAAAAAGTTATGTGAATGCGGGCCATGAAGTATATATTGAGAAGAGTGCCGGCGTAGGTTCAGGATTTATGGATGACGAATATGAAGCAGCAGGCGCAAAAATGATTGACGAGGCGAAAGAAGTATGGGATACTGTAGATATGATGATCAAGGTTAAGGAGCCGCTTCCGGAGGAGTATCCGTTATTCCACGAAGGTCTTATCCTCTATACATATCTTCACCTTGCAGCAGATAAGCCGCAGACAGACGCACTTCTCGGCGCTAAGGTAAAGGGTGTTGCTTATGAGACGCTGTTTGACCCAAGGAACGGCGGGTTACCGCTTCTTGCTCCGATGAGCCAGATTGCAGGACGTCTTTCTATTCAGGAAGGTGCTAAATATCTTGAGAAGACATTCGGCGGAGAGGGCGTTCTCCTTGCAGGCGTACCTGGAACCCCGAAGGCTAACATCGTAATCCTCGGCGGCGGCAATGTTGGAACGAACGCATGTAAGATCGCTGTAGGCATGGGTGCTAACGTAACGATCATGGATATCAGCATTCCGAGGCTGGCTTATCTTGACGACATCTTTGGTGCGCGTATCCAGACATTAGTTTCTACTGATGCTAATATAGAGAAAGCGGTTAAGGAAGCTGACCTTGTGATCGGTTCTGTACTGATTCCTGGAAAAGCAGCTCCGAAGCTTTTCAAGAAGAAATATCTCAAAGAGATGAAGCCGGGCGCTGTATTCGTTGACGTTGCAGTTGACCAGGGCGGATGCGGTGAGACGACGAAGGTTACTTACCATGATGACCCGATCTTCGTTGTTGACGGTGTTGTTCACTACTGCGTAGGCAATATGCCTGGAGCAGTTCCGAGAACATCCACTATCGCACTTACTAATGCTACACTTAGCTATGGACTTCAGATTGCGAACAAGGGTCTGGAGCAGGCTTGTAAAGATAATGAAGTTATCTACTCCGCGATCAACACTTATGACGGAAAGCTCACCTGCAAGAACGTTGCTGACAGCTTTGACTGCTATGAGTATGTAGATATCAAAACTATCGCTAATTAAGACATTTTCCTAACTTAATTCCTTCAAAGTTGCAAAAGGGGCTTACGATTTCGGTTGTAAGCTCCTTTTGAATGTGTTATAGTATATCTAGCACAAAAGAGAAAGGTGATAGCATGTATATAGAAATTGATTTTAACAGCGATGAAGCGCTCTATGTCCAGCTTCAGAATCAGATCATCATGGGGATTGCCATGGATCTGATCCGCGAGGGGGATACCCTGCCGTCTGTGCGACAGCTTGCGGATACCGTAGGGATCAATATGCATACGGTGAATAAGGCGTACAACATCCTGAAGCAGGAGGGCTTCATCCAATTGGACAGGAGAAGGGGTGCGGTCATTGCCATAGATATTGACAAGGCGGAGGCGCTCCTTAAGATGAAACGGCAGCTTAAGATCATGCTTGCCAGGGGATGCTGCAAGCGGATATCCAGGCAGGACGTGCATGCACTGGTGGATGAGATATTTGACGAATATAGAAAGGAATAGAAAGTATTATGGAATATACACAACAGGCGAAGGACGTGCTGCAGATCGCGCAGACGACGGCGAAGGAACTGAACCATCCTTATGTCGGTACGGAGCATCTGCTTATCGGACTCAGAAAAGTGTACACCGGGGTTGCCGGGCAGGTGCTGGCGGCGAACGGTGTGGATGAGAATCATATTTTGAAGATTGTGGATGAACTGGTGTCTCCTTCGGGGGAAGTTTTGCTGGTGCAGCATCCGAAGCTCAGCCCGAGGCTTGAGTGTATCCTTGAGGAGAGCAGGGAGGAGGCGGAGAAGGAGCGTGCCGACAGGATCGGTACAGAGCACCTCCTTCTGGCGCTTCTTAAGGACGTGGAGTGTGTGGCTACAAGGATGCTGATCACCCTGAACCTCAATATCCAGAAGATGCTCCAGGACGTGCTGACGGTTATCGGGATCAGCCCGAAGGAGTATCAGGAGGAGATGCAGCAGGCCCACGGACGGAGGGGCGGCATCTTAGAGCAGTACGGGACAGATCTGACGGAGCGGGCAGAGGAAGGAAGGCTTGACCCGGTGATCGGGCGGGAGGCCGAGATCAGCCGGCTGATGCAGATATTAAGCCGAAGGACGAAGAACAATCCCTGCCTCGTGGGAGAACCGGGTGTGGGAAAGACGGCGGTGATCGAAGGACTGGCGCAGCAGATTGCGGCAGGCGTCGTCCCGGACAATATGAAGGAGCGTCGGGTATTTACGATGGATCTGTCGGGTATGGTGGCCGGATCTAAGTACAGAGGCGAGTTTGAGGAGCGGATGAAAGGGCTGATCCGGGAAGTAAAGGCTGCCGGCAACGTGATTCTTTTTCTCGATGAGGTCCATACGATCATCGGTGCAGGCGGTGCGGAGGGTGCCATCGATGCGTCCAATATACTTAAGCCTTCCCTGGCGCGGGGAGAGCTGCAGCTTATCGGGGCGACGACGATCACAGAGTACCGCAAGTATATCGAGAAGGATGCCGCCCTTGAGCGCCGTTTCCAGCCAGTTACGGTAGAAGAGCCGACAAAGGAGGAGTGCCTTGATATCCTTCACGGACTTAAGGGAAGATATGAAGCGCACCATCATGTGGCGATAGCGGATGAGGCCATCGAGGCGGCTGTCCGGCTGTCCGGACGTTATATCAATGACCGTTTCCTGCCGGATAAGGCACTGGATGTGCTGGATGAGGCGTGCTCGAAGGTGAGCCTACGGGGCTTTAAGGCGCCTGCGTCTGTGGGAGAGCTGGAAGCGCTGGTCATGGAGCTTGGCACAGAGCTTGAGAATGCGATCCGGGGCGGCGATATGGCAGAGGCTTCCCTGCTGAAAAAGGACAGGGAGGATGCCGTGAAGAAGCTTGAACAGACGAGAAGGCGCTTTGAGCGGAAGAACCAGGGGAGAAGAGTGTCTGTGGAGGAGGAGGATATCGCTGATGTGGTATCCCAGTGGACGAAGATTCCTGTACAGCGCCTTAAGGAGTCGGAGAGCGCAAGGCTTCAGAAGCTTGAGCAGACGCTTCATAGAAGGGTCATCGGACAGGAAGAGGCGGTGTCTTCGGTGGCGAAGGCAGTGCGCCGCGGGAGAGTCGGCTTAAAGGATCCGAAGCGGCCGATAGGTTCATTTTTATTCCTCGGGCCTACGGGGGTGGGGAAGACGGAGCTTTCCAAGGCTTTGTCGGAAGCGCTGTTTGGCAATGAGGAAGCGATGATCCGGGTGGATATGTCCGAATATATGGAGAAGCACAGCGTGGCGAAGATGATCGGCTCCCCTCCGGGATATGTGGGCCATGACGACGGCGGACAGCTCAGCGAGCGGGTAAGGCGACACCCCTATTCGGTAGTCCTTTTTGATGAGATAGAGAAGGCGCACCCGGATGTATTCAATATCCTTTTGCAGGTACTTGACGACGGGCATATTACGGATTCACAGGGGCGTAAGGTGGATTTCCGGAATACGGTCATCATCATGACTTCCAACGCGGGGGCACAGGCGATCATCGACCCGAAAAAGCTGGGCTTTAATGCAAGAGAGGATGCGGCGGACGATTATAAGCGGATGAAGAGCAATGTCTTAAACGAGATCAAGCTGATCTTCCGGCCGGAGTTTCTCAACCGTATCGATGAGATCATCGTCTTCCACCCGTTAGGGAAGCCGGAGATGAAAAAGATCGTAACCCTTATGTGCAGGGACGTGGTGAACCGGGCGAAGGATCAGATGGACATTAAGCTTTCTGTCCGGGATTCGGTGAAGGATCATATCGTAGAGACAGGCACGGACCAGAAGTACGGCGCAAGGCCGTTGCGGCGTGCGGTGCAGAGTAAGCTTGAGGATAGACTGGCGGAGGCTGTGCTCTCCGGAGAGATCGGACCGGGCAGCGAGGTGGCTGCGGGTATGTCTAAAAAAGAAATAAAATTTGTGCGAAAGACTACAAAATAGATGCGAGATAAGGTATACTGTAGAAAAGATAAATGCTGCGCCCAAAGCGCGGCAGGGGAACAGAGGAGGATAAATAAGTGGCAGCAGTGAAAGAACTTTTGAGAGCAGAGACGGACGGGACATTGAGCTTCGGCGACTATACTTTGGGCAGCAAGACGAAGCTGGACGGCTTTGAATTCCAGGGAGACTTGTATAAGGTAAAGACATTTTCGGAGATTACCAAGCTTGAGAAGAACGGGATGTTTGTGTATGAGTCAGTTCCGGGAACCGCAGTGGAGAGTTTTAAGGCGTCGGAAAAGGAAGTGTCTTTTTCGGTGTCGGGTGAGAAGGACGCCCAGTTCACGCTGGGGCTTGAGGCGGACAGTGCGTATGTCGTATTCATGGACGAGGTGAATGTGGGCGATATGGCGACCAACTTGAGCGGGAAGCTCAGTGTGAGCACGGAGCTGGCGGCAGATAAGAGCGTAAAGGTCAAAGTGGTTAAGAAGTAAGATGGCAAAGGCGAAAAGAAGCGTTTTCTTCTGCCAGAACTGCGGGCATGAAGAGAGTAAATGGCTGGGGCAATGCCCGATGTGCAGGGAATGGAATACATTTGTAGAGGAAAAGGCGGCGCCGGTTGGATCCGGCGCCGTAAAAGCAGTGCGGGAAGCTGATGTGGTCAGCCTGAACAGTGTTTGCGCAGATGGGGATGAGCGGGTGAAAACCGGCATCGAAGAGTTAGACCGGGTTCTTGGCGGCGGCATCGTGCAAGGGTCTCTGGTTTTGGTGGGCGGAGATCCCGGTATCGGCAAATCGACACTGCTTTTGCAGGTGTGCCAAAGGCTTTCGGATATGGATAAAAAGGTGCTTTATATCTCCGGGGAGGAGTCCCTTCGGCAGATCAAGCTTCGGGCAAACCGTATGGGAGAATTTAAGGACAGCCTGTCTCTCCTGTGTGAGACGAATCTTGACATCATCCGGGGCGTGATCGAGAAACATAGGCCCCAGATGGCGGTGATCGATTCTATCCAGACCATGTATAGCGAGGAGGTGGCCTCCGCGCCGGGAAGCGTCTCCCAAGTCAGGGAGTCTACCAATACGCTGATGCAGCTTGCCAAAGGACTTAACCTGTCTATATTTATCGTGGGGCATGTGACGAAGGAAGGAACGGTTGCCGGCCCGAGAGTATTAGAACATATGGTAGATACGGTGCTCTATTTTGAAGGAGACAGGCACGCTTCCTATCGGATCCTGCGGGGAGTGAAGAACCGCTTTGGCTCGACCAATGAGATTGGTGTGTTCGAGATGCAAAAGAGCGGTCTTACAGAGGTGGAGAATCCGTCGGAATTCATGCTGAGCGGGAAGCCGGAGCATGCGTCCGGCTCTGTGGTAGCGTGCGCGATGGAAGGAACCAGACCCATGCTTATGGAGATCCAGGCGCTGGTGTGCAGGAGTAATTTCGGGATGCCAAGGAGGACCGCGGCGGGACTTGACTATAACCGGGTGAATCTGTTGATGGCGGTGCTGGAAAAGCGCTTAGGGCTTCCGCTTTCGAATTATGACGCTTATGTGAATATCGCGGGAGGGATACGGCTTAGCGAACCGGCGGCGGACTTGGGGATTGTCATGGCGATTGCTTCAAGTTATAAAAACCGGCCGGTTTCTGAGGATGCCATCGTCTTTGGCGAGGTGGGCTTAAGTGGGGAGATCCGTGCGGTCACCATGCCGGAACAGCGGGTGGCTGAGGCCGGGAAGCTGGGCTTTAAGACGTGCATCATACCAGAGGTGTCTGTAAAGTCTGTAGGGAAAGTATCCGGGATAGAAGTGATCGGTGTGAAGTCGGTGAATCAGGCGATCAGTTATCTGGTATCTTAAGTCGGGAAATCACGTTCTTGGTGGATAATGGACGGTATGTGCATTTGCCCGCTGAGGGTAAAGGATGCAGATAAATTAAGAGATAAATTAAGAGGGAACGTCGGCGGCGCCGGGATGTTCCCTCTTTTTATGCGATTATTTATTTTCCAGAATCTTATCGATGCTTACCAGTTTCACGCAGAGGATGAAGATCTCTCCTGCCAGCGTAAGCTCTTCAAGGGTCGGGTAAGAAGGAGCGATACGGATGTTGCTGTCCTTCGGGTCCTTCCCGTAGGGGAAGGTGGCGCCCGCATCAGTCATCACAAGTCCGGCTTCTTTTGCTTTGGCTACGATTTTTTTCGCACAGCCGTCCATGGAATCAAAGGAAATAAAGTAGCCGCCTCTCGGAGCGATCCACGAACCGATGCCAAGTCCGCCAAGCTCCTCTTCGAGAGAGGAGAGGATGGCGTCGAATTTGGGGCGCATAATGGCCGCATGGCGTTTCATGTGGTTTACCATGCCAGAGATGTCTCCGAAAAACCGGGCGTGCCTTAACTGGTTCACCTTGTCGTGGCCGATGGTCTGTATCTGCATCTGCCTGCGGATCTCCTTCAGATTCTCGTCGGACGCGGCGATCGCGGCGATGCCGGAGCCGGGGAAGCTGATCTTGGAAGTGGAGGAGAACTTGTAGACCATGTTCGGGTTCCCTTCTTTCTTGCATTCCATCAGGATCTCGATCAGGTAATCCTGTTTATCGTCATACAGATGATGGATGCCGTAAGCATTGTCCCAGAATATCCGGAAATCCTCTGCGGCCGGCTTAAGCGCAGCGAAGCGGTGGACAGTCTCGTCGGAGTAGGTGATGCCCTGAGGGTTGGAATACTTCGGCACGCACCAGATTCCTTTGATGGCCGGGTCTTCGCTTACCAGCTTCTCTACGATATCCATATCAGGGCCGGTGGGCGTCATGGGTACATTGACCATCTCGATCCCGAAATATTCAGTGATGGCAAAATGCCTGTCATACCCTGGAACCGGGCATAAGAATTTCACCTTGTCAAGCCTGCACCAGGGAGTGCTTCCCAGTACGCCGTGGGTCATGCAGCGAGAAATCGTATCAAACATCACATTCAGGCTGGAGTTGCCAAAGATAACGATATTGTCCTTCGGAACTTCCATCATGTCGGCAAGAAGCTGCTTCGCCTCACGGATGCCGTCGAGCACGCCGTAATTGCGGCAGTCCACGCCCTCCTCACAGGTAAGCTTGGAACTGCTGGTGAGGACATCCATCATCTCCATGGAAAGATTAAGCTGCTCGGCGGACGGCTTGCCGCGTGACATATCCAGTTTCAGATTCTTCGCCTTCGCTTCCGCAAACTGTGCCTCAAGCTGCTCCTTTAACTCCAGTAACTCTTCTTTCGATAATTCATTATATGCTGCCACTTTTATAACCTCCATCATATGTTCAAAATCTCAACGTTTATTATTCTATCATATTTTGACGGTTCGTCAATGTTTTCCTGCAAAAAAAATATAAAATATATGAAGTAAAGGGATTTGGTTTTAGCACATGTTATAAATATGAATTTATCGAAATGACATTATTCAAAAAACTGTTATTTTGCATTTAAAAGTCAAAATAGACTGATAAATATGGGACAAAAAAAGACAAGTAAAAAAACAGATGAAAAAAGAGAAAAATGAAATTACAGATTGAATAGTAAAAAGGATTTTGCTATAATGTTTATAGCATTGGTGACAATATGCATAATACTAAACGAAGGAGAGCAAGGGTATGAAGAAAAGAATGAGTAAAGTCTTATCTATTCTGTTGGCTTCTGCACTCATGGTGTCAACTGGGGGCGTTGTGCAGGCAGCAGATGTGGAAGATGCTGCAGTGCAGGTGCAGGCAGCAGAGGGCGAGGCAGCACCGGCGGAGGACGTGGCAGAGGCGGCACCGGCAGAGGAGCTTCAGGAGGAAGTGCCCGCAGTAGTTGAGGAAAAGGTTGAAGCAGAGGAAGTAAAGAAAGAAGAAACGAAAGCAGAGACTCCGGTTGAGGAAGCACCGGAGATGGATGTAAACGTTCTGTCGGCAGGCGGCGGTGAGCTGGAAGCGATAGAGGGGACGGATGTGTCCGGAGATTTGGATGCACAGTATGTTACGTCTAAAGATATACCGGTGAAGACGGCGGTAACCGGGGATGAGACGATGACGGCAGAAGAAATGGCGGTAATCCAGTATACACAAGATGATGTGAAAGGTGAGAAATATTGCGGATACAGCCAGCCGTATAACGCTCCAGCAAAAGGTATATTGCGGATTGGTGTTATGGTTGGTTCAGGAGAAAGAACAGTTTACTATGGTGTATTTAAAGATGCAGAGATGACACAGGAAGTTGAGGATGCAGCTGATTTTGTAACAGCATCTGATACAAACGGAAGGATTAAGAGCTTTAGGATTCCGGCTGCGGGAACTTATTATATTGGTGTTTATTCTACTCGTCCAAGTAGTTCTCCGGTCAATCAGATAGTTGGAGCTGCAGCTATTTTTTATAATGGCGGCGACCGTGCAATCAACAATAGGCAGATGGTTGTTGTGGGGCAGAAAGATGCACAGACTAATTATTTTAAATATAAAGCGATAAAGACCGGATATTTGAGGGTTGAAGGAGACACATCCTCCTCAAGGGTAGCTCTTTGTAACAGTTCAAAGAAAGCATTGTCTGGAGATACATATTTTAGCAAATTCCCGACTTACGGTGTAACGAAAGGTAAGACATATTATATTAGAATACAGTCTGGTTCTTCTTCTCTTGGTTACAGATTCAAGATTAATAATGCCGGAATTTCCGAAAAGAGCGGAAAGACCAGAGCTAAAGCGGTTAACGTAAAAAAAGGCAAAACCGTAAAAGGTACTATCCAGGCAGGCAGCAGCCAGGCAGATTGGTATAAGTTTAAGCTTACCGGAAAGAAGAAAGTGACGATTAGTTTAACCACCGGTTCCAACGATGCGTTAAAGGTTATCGTTTACAAGGGCGGCAAACAGGTTGGCAATGGTTCAAGAACTATTTATAACAATGCCGAAGGAAAGCTGTATTCCACGACTAAATGGTCAAAGGGAACCTACTACATTCAGATTAAGAGAGCGAATTCCAAATCTTCCGGTTATTATACTTTAAAGTGGAGATAAACCGAGATAGCCGGCAAATAAGTAAGAAATCACTGATACTACAAAATTCATAAGCTCTGACAAATAATCAAGGAGCTGTTGCCAAAGCAGCAGCTCCTTTTTGACCGTTAATTCCTATATTTCCCCGCAGTATTTCCGGTAATCTTCTTCAAATCCATCCATCTGCCTGAAAAGAGCGTTCATCTCAGCATCGGATAGTCCATCGAGAAGAGCATTAAGATCCGCGTTTATCTTAGCCGGATTATACGGAACCTCCAGGGCAAAGTCAGCGTAGGCCCGGATTTTCTGAAAATACATCTTCGTTTCCGGTTCTTCTTTTGCCTGCCGGCTCATGCGGTACATAAATACGCAGTCAGCGGCATTCTCATCGGTACATTCCTTGCAGATCCATTTCCCCAAAAAATAATGCGTCCCTTTAAGCTCATAGAGAAAGCCCGGATATTTTAAAATGCGTTCTGCTGTCATAGCAATCCTCCTCCTGTCTGTATTGTGTGTTATCCTGTAATCATTATCGCTGAAAATGAGAGCATTTTCAACGGCTGTTTTGATAAAAATAAGAAAGAGTGATTACCGTAAAAATCTGTTGACATTGAAAGGGAATAATGTTAAATTCGTCATATTGATGAAAATTAACAGGTGGAGGGCATAAGAAGATGGCGATTAGATATGAGGAAGAGCAAAGAATATTTAAACTGGATACGAAACAGACCACGTACATGATCGGGCTGACGCCGGAAGGATATGTGGGACATGCGTACTACGGAGATTACGTGGAGAGCAAGGATGCCTCCTATCTGCTGCGGACAGGAGAACGTCCCTTTACGCCGTCGAAGCTTCCGAGGGAGAAGTCTTCTTTTCTCGATTTTTTCCCTATGGAGTATCCTACGGGGGGAATCGGGGATTACCGGGAGAGCTGCCTTGATGTCAGAGGCGAGGCGGGAAGCCGGGGATGCGAGATTTTGTATGATTCCTATACGATCAGGAAGGGAAAGCCGAAGCTTAAGGGCCTGCCGGCATCTTTCGGGACGGAGGATGAGGCGGATACTTTAGAGCTTGTCTGCGTGGACAAGGTACTGGATCTTAAAGTTATCCTTTCCTATTCGGTCTTTGAGGAGGAAGACATTATCACAAGGAATGTCAGGTTGATCAACGAGGGGAAGGAGCACCTCCGGATTGAAAAAGTGCTTTCGGCCTGCCTGGACATGGACGATGAGGAATTCGAGATGGTCACGCTGGTTGGCGGATGGGCGAGAGAGCGGGGGATCCAGAGAAGGAGGCTGGCCTATGGAAAGCAGATGGTGTCCTCGGCAAAAGGGGAATCAAGCCATCAGGAGCACCCTTTCCTGGCTCTTGTTACGCCACAGACGACGGAGCAGCAAGGGCGCGTATATGCCATGAACTTTGTGTATTCTGGTAATTTTATCGCAGAGACGGAGCTAAACCAGCATGACGCGGTGCGCATGGTCATGGGGATAAACGGTGAGGATTTCTGTTGGAATCTGCGGGGAGGCGAAGAATTCCAGGCGCCGGAGGTTGTGCTTACTTTTTCCGGCGAAGGGTTTGGAAAGATGAGCCGTTCTTTCCATGATTTCTATCGGAAGCATCTGATACGAAGCCCGTACCTGCACAAAAAAAGGCCGGTGCTGATCAACAACTGGGAGGCGACGTATTTTGACTTTAATACGGAAAAACTTCTGGATATCGCCAGGGAGGCGAAGAAGGCAGGAATCGAGATGCTTGTCATGGACGACGGCTGGTTTGGAAAGCGCGATAATGACGACAGCTCTCTGGGGGACTGGACGGTAAATGAGGATAAGCTTAAAGGCGGCCTTGAATATCTGGTGGAACAGGTAAGGGAAATCGGTCTTGAGTTCGGCATCTGGTTTGAGCCGGAGATGCTCTCGCCGGATTCCGCGTTGTACCGGGAGCATCCGGAGTGGGCAATCCATATCCCGGGAAGGCAGGCGACCCAGAGCAGGGCGCAGTATGTACTGGATCTGTCCAACCCTGAGGTAGTGGATTATGCCTATGAGTGCGTGGCAAAGATATTAAGGAGTGCGCCCATCTCCTATGTGAAATGGGATATGAACCGCCAGTTGAGCGACTTAGGAAGCAGCTACCTTTGCCGGGATTCCCAGCAGGAGTTATTTCATCGGTATGTGCTTGGGCTTTATGAGATGCAGGAACGCCTGGTGACAGAGTTCCCGAACTTGCTTCTTGAGAACTGTTCCAGCGGCGGCGGGCGGTTTGACCCGGGGATGCTCTATTACAGCCCGCAGATCTGGTGCAGTGATGATACGGATGCCGTGGAGCGGCTGGCAATCCAGGAGGGTACGGCGCTTGTTTATCCGCTGTCTGCGATGGGCGCCCATGTAAGCGACTGCCCGAACCATATGACAGGCCGGGTGACGCCGTTTGAGACCAGGGGACATGTGGCTCTTGCCGGAACCTTTGGCTATGAGCTGGATATCACGAAGATTCCGGAAAAAGAACGGGAGATGATCCCGGGGCAGATCAAAGATTACCACAGGTATAATGAGTTGATAAGGGAAGGCGATTATTACCGGATTGCGTCCTACAGGGAGAATCATAAGTATGACTGTTATCTTGTGGCAGCGAAGGATAAGAGCGAGGCGCTGATGACTTTCGTCCAGGTGCAATGTGTTCCCTCTTTCCATGGAAAGAAGATCAGGCTCCTGGGGCTTGATGGCAAGGCAGCGTACAGGCTGGAAGGGACGGAGCAGGTATACGCAGGGGAAATGCTGATGAAGGGCGGATTTATCATTGATTTCATGCAGGGCGATGCCGTGAGCAGGCTGTATCATTTTGTGCGTCAGGATGAAATGTAAATTTTGCGCGCACTGTCCATACAGGTCTTTGCATTTGAATGGATGTCTGCTATAATAAAATTGTCAGATAGAAAATGGCACACATAAAGGTGGTGAGAATATGCCGACAAATGCAGAGGTTATTGAAAGCCTGGCGCGCAAATTGGAAAGGGTAAGGATCTTAAATGATCTTAAAGAGTGCAAAACCTTAGAAGAATATCAGGAACTCACGAAAAAATATGAGGCATTATGCAATGACGACAAAGCATAAGTAAAACGGAATAATTAATGGATAAAGCTGACAGGTGTAAGGCTCTGTATTGGAAAATGGAGCCTTGCATCTTTTTTAGTTATGGTAAATTAAAAACATACGATAAATTAGTTGACATTTAGCTAAAAAGATGATAAATTTCAATTAAATATATTTGTGTGGTGATAATATGCCGGATTTACAAAAGAAGACTGCGCTGGATGATGATGCCAGTATTTACAGAACAGACAGGAGCAGGACGGAAAAGCAGAAATGGGAAGAGATGGATAAGAAGCAGAGAAGGCAGTATTTTGCAGACTATTATCTCGGAAAGATGCTTGGTATGGCAGCAGGGATTTTTGCGTTATTTTTTCTTTCGTGGCATTTTTTGAAGCCGGCGGATGAAACGGTTTTGTATGTGGCGGTTGTGGATGAATCGCTGGATAAAGAGAAACTTGAAGAGATGACGGAGGATTTGTGTGAGAGGTTCGGCGCGGATGGAAAGCATAAAAAGGTTCTGATCGATGATACGTTTTTTATGAAGGATGACGCACTGACCCGTATGGAGGTCTACCTGCACAGCAGGCAGCTTGATGCGGTCATCGCTGACGAGACGGTGTGGAGGGAGCTTGCCGGGTACGGATTTTTTCAACAACTGGATGAGATGCCGGATGAGTTTTTCGAGGAGTCGGGTGATACCTATGAATTTTTGGAGACAGAAGGGTATCTGGACAGTGAAGATATTTCTTTTGAGGATCATGAGGTAGGGATGGGAAAAAAGGCGCCTTACGGTGTATCTCTTGCGGGCAGCAGGCGTTTTAAAGAGATGAAAGCGTATATGGAACATCCGGTGTTTGCTGTTGCAAGGGGGACGGAAAATGAAGAGCGGGCAGAGCTTTTTCTTGAATATCTGATGGAATGAGGAGGTGTGCATATGGCGGTAAAGGATATATTTCAATCGGACAATCTGTTCAGTGAAGTGATGACGAAGATTTTTGATATTCTTCTGCTGAATTTACTGTGGCTTTTGTGTTCTCTTCCGGCAGTGACTTTCGGCGCATCCACGACGGCTTTGTATGCTGTGATGATGAAGCTTGTGCGGGGCGAAGAAAACGGGATAGTGAAAAGTTTTTTCAGGTCTTTTCGGCAGAATTTCCGGCAATCGCTTCCGGTCACGGCGCTTCTTTTTATCTTTGGGGCGGTCCTGGCGGTTGATTTTCATGTGCTGGGACGGACAGGGACAAAGGGCGCATCTGTAATGTATGGAGGGTGCATAGCGCTTTTTATCTTCGGTGCGGGAGTGTTCGGGTATGTGTTCCCGCTGCTTGCAAAGTTTGAGAACACGGTGAAAAATACGCTGGTCAACGGGGCGAAGATTGCGGTGACCCATCTGTGGCAGACCGCGGTCATGATCTTGATCAATAGTGCGCCGCTGGTATGGTTTTTGATATCGCCCGATACATTTTCAGTGATTTTCTGGCTCTGGGTGTTTGTGGGGGAAGGTGTGTCAGCCTTCATGATCGCAAAGATCGTGGTGCGGGTGTTTGATGCCTTCATCCCGGAAAGAAACGAGGATTAACAAGAACTTATATAAAAATGAAGGAGGATATGACGATGGGTTACAGAGAGGTTTATGAAGCGTGGTGTACGGATGAATATTTTGATGCGTCTGTGCGGGAGGAGCTTAAGGCCATAAGCGGTGATGAGAGGGAGATCGAGGATCGGTTTTACCGCCAGCTTGAGTTTGGGACAGGAGGACTTAGAGGTGTGATCGGAGCGGGGACGAACCGGATGAATATCTATACGGTCCGCAAGGCGACGCAGGGGCTGGCGAATTATATCGTCTCCCAGGGCGGGCAGGAAAAGGGAGTGGCGATTGCCTATGATTCCAGGCGTATGTCCCCGGAATTTGCAAGGGAGACGGCGCTGTGCCTGAATGCTAACGGGATCAGGACATATTTGTTTGAGAGCCTCAGGCCTACGCCGGAGCTTTCCTTTGCAGTCCGTGAGCTTGGCTGCATTGCAGGAATTGTCATTACCGCCAGCCATAACCCGAGGGAATACAATGGATATAAGGTGTACTGGGAGGATGGTGCCCAGATCACGCCGCCCCATGACAGGAATATTCTTGACGAGGTGGCAAAGGTTACGGAATTTTCCCAGGTGAAGACGATGGAAGAGGATGAGGCAAGAGTTTGCGGTTTATTTCAGGTGATCGGGACAGCCTTTGACGATTTTTATCTTAAAATGCTTAAGGAGCAGAGCATCCACCCGGAGATCATAAAGGAAGCGGCGCAGGAGATGAAGATTGTATACACGCCGCTTCATGGGACGGGAAATATTCCTGTAAGGCGGATCTTAAAGGAGCTTGGATTTGCGAAGGTCTATGTGGTGGAAGAGCAGAAGGCGCCCGACGGGAACTTTCCCACGGTAGCGTATCCCAATCCGGAAGATGAAAAGGCGTGGGAACTGGCGATCCGGCTGGCGAAAAGGATCGATGCGGACATCGTGCTTGCCACAGATCCGGACGCGGACCGGCTGGGTGTCTATGCGAAAGATGCAGATACCGGAGAATATGTAAGCTTTACCGGGAACATGTCAGGGATGCTGATTGCAGAGTATATATTGAGGGAGCGCAAGAAGACCGGCACAATGCCGGAAAATCCTGCACTGGTGGAGACGATCGTCACGACGGACATGGCGAAAGCGATCGCGGCCGATTATCATACTGCTCTTATCGAGGTGCTGACAGGTTTTAAATATATCGGCGAGCAGATCAGGTTGTTTGAGGAGCAGAAGAGCTTTAATTACGTGTTCGGGCTGGAGGAGAGTTACGGCTGTCTTGCAGGGACTTATGCGAGAGATAAGGATGCCTGTGTAGCGGTGATGCTTCTGTGCGAGGCGGCGGCATATTATAAGAGCAAGAACATGACCCTCTGGGACGCGATGATGGATATGTATGAAAGATACGGCTATTACCGGGAGGGATTAAAGACGCTGACCCTTAAGGGTATCGATGGTGCTGAAAAGATCCGGCGCATGATGAAAGAACAAAGAGAGAATCCGCCGAAGGAGCTGGGCGGCTTAAAAGTTCTTGCAGTCCGGGATTATCAGGCGGATACGAGGAAGGACATGATGACCGGGGAGGTGACGGCGACGGGGCTGCCGGCTTCTGATGTGCTGTACTATGAGCTTTCCGATGAAGCATGGTGTTGTGTGCGCCCTTCGGGGACGGAACCGAAGATTAAATATTACTTTGGGGTTAAAGGTAACTCTCTCGAAGATTCGAAAATAAAGCTTGAAAAGCTAAAAGGTGTATTTGCAGCAGAAAAGTAGCTGCAGGTTAATCGGATTAGAAATAATAAACTTCCTGCTTAATCTTTGATTTAATATTTGACAAGATACTATGATAAAGATAAAATAATGTTGATTAATATTAGCTGGTTTAAGGAGGAAGGTCATGGCTAAAACGGTCAGGTTAGCCGATATCGGTGAGAGATTGGGTGTCAGCACAGTGACGGTTTCGAAGGCACTATCCGGGCAGAAAGGCGTCAGTGAAGAGCTTCGCGTAAAGATCATCCGGCTGGCAGATGAGATGGGATATGTGAAGAATACGGCAGAGGAAAGCAAGACGGTAAAAGAGAGCTATACGATCGGAGTGATCGTGGCAGAGCGGTACCTTCAGGAGAACCAGTCTTTCTACTGGATGCTGTATCAGGAGATTTCCAAAAGAGCCATCGGGAAAAGCTGTTTTCCCATGCTTGAAGTGATTTCCCCCGAGGCGGAGGACAGGGGAGAATTCCCTAGGGTGGTGACAGAAGGAAAGGTGGACGGGGTGATCATCCTCGGCGCCTTTAAAGCCGAGTATGCAGACCGGCTGATCAGGGGAGGGGGACTTCCCACCCTTAACCTTGATACGACCAATGGATGGGAGTCGTGTGACTGCGTGGTTTCCAACAATCTGATGGGCGGTTACCGGATGACAAACTACCTGTTTGAGCTTGGACATAAAAAGATTGGTTTTGTGGGGACAAGGCTTTCCACCAGCAGTATTGATGACCGGTATTTCGGGTATTTAAAGTCTCTGATGGAGCATGGCGTAGCATGGAGGGAAGACTGGGTAGTAGATGACAGAAGTCTCAAGGACGGGAAGATTGATAAGTATGCAGGATTCCTTCTTCCTAAAGACATGCCGACAGCTTTCTTCTGTAACTGTGATCTGTCGGCAAGTCTTCTGATCGCCAGGCTTGAGGAGTCCGGCTGTCGTGTCCCGGAGGACGTATCGGTGGTGGGTTTTGATAACTATGTGACGGGGCAGTTTTCCGGCGTCGGGCTTACCACCTATGAGATTGATACCAGGGAGATGGCGGACCGGGCGGTGCACATCATCCTTAAGAAATGCCGGGACGCGGCTTATACAACAGGAGTATACATGCTTGCGGGAAAGTTTATCGAGAGGGAGAGCGCAAGGCGGGTTGGTCCGCCAGTACCTTTTGTCTGAACATCCCAGGTGTGAGTCCGGTATCCTTTTTGAAAAGATTAATAAAGTGGTTCACATTGTCGTAACCGACTTTGCTGCTTATCTCATGGATGGTCAGATCCGTGGTGAGCAGCATTTTTTTAGCCATATCAAGGCGCCTGCGGATAAGGTACTTGACGGGCGGCAGTCCATAGGTTTCGGAGAATTCCCGGCAGAGCCGGTATCTGTTTACACGAAAGAGAGCTTCACATTTTTCGAGGGAAAAGGACTGTGCGTATTGATTTTCCAGTAAGTCATGGAGCTCGGTAAGATAGCCGGGGATGTTCTTTGTGTCAGGAAAAGTCTTTGTTTTTGCGGATAGAAAAAGCGTGCCTAAGATCTCCGAAAGATTTTTGTGCATAAGGAGTATGCCAAAGATATCTGTGGATACCGGAATGGACAGCAGGGAGTAAAAGCAGTTTTTTACAAAGGAATACTCGGGTATTTTGTATACTTTGCCAAAGCCTGGAAGGAGAGAACGGTATAACCTTAAATCTCTGCCGTCGATAAAAAAGAGCTTGAACTTCCATGGCAGGATGAAGGAGTGAAGCGCAAATGCAGTATCACCGTCAATAAATGCAACGGTTCCTTCGGTAATGGACAGGGTGCTGCCTGAAACGGTGACCTTGCCGCCGCCTTTCTCGGTGTAAATGATGAGACAGCACTTTAAGGGGCGGAAAGAAAAAGATATAGGGAAATCCGTGTGAATATTTCCTCCTCCGAGAAGATGCATAAATTCCATATAGATGCTTTCGGCCTCAGAGTCCTGGAAGGAATAGCAGTAAATATTCGGAATCAGGAAATCTGCGGTTAATTCCAGATTGATGATGTGGTTTGACTTTACAGAGGCGTAGTATGATTTTTGAAAATCCATTGACAAAATCCTTTCATAAAAAGATGGGTTAGAGGGTATCCAAGTAATCATGTACGCTAAACAAAAGCTAATTAATTAGCTTAATACTTAATTAATTGAATCTTAACATATATATCAACAAATATTATATTGGCATAATAGATAAAAATATAAAATAAAATTTAGTAATATTTAACAAAAATATAAGAATCAACAAGAAAATACAATAATTAACAAGACAAATTGATGATTAAATGATATAATCAAGTATAATTAAATTTAAGTAATATGTAACGCATAAATACTTAAATTTAATTAAGGAGGACGAACTTATGAAATGGCAAAAGGTAATTGCGGCTCTGCTGGCCGCGGCGATGGCTTTGTCTCTGGCGGCATGCGGAGGCTCCGGCGGAGGAAAGGGAGGTTCCGGGGATGTCACGGAAGTTAAGTATGCGGACATCAAGCTTGGGGAGGACTATACAGACCTCAAGGCCGACCTCAAGATGATGACGAACCGGACGGATATGTTAGACAGCGAGTATACCGGGAAGACGTGGGCGCAGTATCTGGAAGAGTTCAACAAGGAGTATCCGGATATCAAGGTGGATATCGAAGGTATCACGGATTACAGCGAGGATTCCCTTCTGCGCCTTCAGGGCGGCGATTGGGGAGACATCATGATGATTCCCGAGGTTGACAAATCCGACCTGTCTACATACTTTTTATCCTACGGCGACGTAGAGTCCGTGAGCGAACAGGTAAAATATCCGAATAGGTGGCTGTACGAGGGAGAGGTATACGGGATTCCGATTACGGCTGTGGGCCGGGGCATCGTATACAATAAGAAAGTATTCAAGGATGCAGGTGTGACAGATGTCACCAAGACGCCGAAGACGCCGGAGGAGTTTATGAATGTATTGAAGGCGCTCAAAGGGAAGACGGAGGCTCCGCTTTATACCAATTATGCGGCGGGCTGGACCATGGGCGCATGGGATGATTATATTGCCATCACTGCTACCGGGGACGCGGCGTTCAAAAACCAGAAACTGGCGCACGCTAAGAATCCGTTTGCAGACCCGGGAGACGGAACGGGCGCGTACAATGTATACAAGATGCTCTATGACGCGGTAGAACAGGGGCTTACGGAGGAAGATTTCTCTACCACCGACTGGGAAGGCTCCAAGAACATGATCAACGAAGGTAAGGTTGGCTGTATGGTGCTCGGCGCATGGTCATACCCGCAGATGAAGTCTGCCGGGGCAAACGGCGATGATATCGGCTATATGCCGTTCCCGATGACGATTGGCGGAAAGCAGTATTCCCCGGCTGACGAGGATTATTGCTTTGGAATCAATGTGTCAAGCTCTGCGGACAACCAGACGGCTGCCCTTGTATTTGTAAAATGGATGACGGAAAAATCAGGCTATTCCTTTAATGAGGGCGGACTTCCGCTTGCAGTGGGCGATGAGAATTATCCGGAAGTCTATGATGAGTTCATTGCCAACAACGTTGAGTTTATCGCCAACGAGCCGGCAGCGGAAGGAGAGGAAGACCTCTTAAACGAACTGAACGCGGATTCAGAGCTTATGATAGCGGCAAACGGCAATGACAAGATTCAGGAAATCATTGAGCATGCGTCGAACAAAGATAAATCTTTCGATGATATTATGAAGGAATGGAATCAGAAATGGTCCGATGCACAGGAAATGGACGGCGTTGAGGTGAAATAACCTCACGCCCTCCAATGGATTCTAAAAAGACGGAGGAAAGTGTGTATGGGAACAAATACAGCAGTCATGACGAACAAAAAGACGTTCGGCCAGTGGCTTAAGAGCAGGAAAGGGCAGCAGGCAGTCATTATCACTGCGTTTATCATCATTCCGCTGCTCTTGCTATTTACCTTTACCTATCTGCCCTTTGCGGAGATGGTGAAATTCAGCTTTTACAAGATGAAATATGTGGGCGCGAGAAAATTCGTGGGACTGGACAACTACCGGGCGCTGTTTGCGAGGAAGGACATCGTGTCCTCCTTAAAGCTCTGCCTTTACTACATGGTGGGCGCGCTGATCCAGATTGCGCTGGCGCTTTACCTGGCTACGATACTCAGCATGAAGGTGAAGGCAAGCGGCCTTTTTAAAGGGCTGATTTTCTTCCCTTATCTGATCAACGGTATCGCCATCGGTTTTATTTTCAAATTTTTCTACACGAGGGGGTTCGTGTTTGACACGGTCTTACAGTGGTGCGGATTCCAGCTTGAAAACCTCCCCTACTGGCTCAAGGACCAGTCCATCAACAACTGGTCGCTGGTAGGCTCGTCGGTGTGGAGGTACTGCGGACAGCAGATGGTGCTCTTTATCGGGGCAATCATGTCGGTGGACGATACGCTCTATGAGGCGGCGGACCTTGACGGGGCAAATAAGTTCCAGCAGTTCCGGTACATTATCCTGCCAAGTATCAAGACCATCGTCACGCTGAATATCATCCTGTCAATCACAGGGTCTCTTAGCGCGTTCGAGGCTCCATTCGTTATCACGGACGGCGCAAACGGAACAGGAACATTCTTTGTAGTAATGAACACGATTGCACATACGAACCAGAAGGTAGGGCTTGCGTCGGCAATGGCAGTATTCCTTCTGTGCATTATCTTTATCTGTACGATATTGCAGAAGTTGTTCTTTAAGTTCGCATTCCGGAATATGCATGCGGACGACGAGAGCAGGTCGGTGAAGAAGAAACGCGTGAAAGCAGCGCAGGCATCAGCAGCGAAAGGGGGCAGGTAGCATGGCGGCACAGGCAAATGCAGTAAAAGTGAAAAAACATTACAGCGCGAAATTCATTATCTGGACGGTCTGTAAATATCTGTCTTTGATCTTTGTGTCCTTCTGCGCGGTGATTCCCCTTGTATCCTGCGTAATCACAGCCTTTAAGACAGACGCGGAGTACAAATCGACAAATGTTATGACCATGCCCAAGAGCTGGTTTAATCTGGGGAACTTCCTGAAGGCATTTCAGAAAGCGGATATGGGGCTTGCCTTTATGAATTCTGCAATCATCCTTGTGGTGGTTTTGATTGGCTCTATCATTATCGGCACGCAGCTCGCCTATGTGCTGGACAGATTTAAGTTTCCGGGCAACGGGCTTATCCGCAACCTGTTTACCTTTGCGGCGCTCCTTCCGGCAATCGCCATGCAGGTAGCCGTGTATGAGATTATGGTAAACTTGAATTTCGTCAATACATTATACGGTTATATCATTATGATGATGGGAACGGATGTTATCTCAATCTATATCTTTATCCAGTATTTTGAAAATCTTCCGGTTTCGCTGGATGAATCTGCCATCATCGACGGGGCGTCTTACTTTACCATTTACAGTAAGATACTGCTCCCGCTTTTGAAACCGGCAATCGTGACGGCCATTATCCTAAAGGGGGCCAATACATACAACGAATATTACTGCGCGCAGCTTTATCTGCAGGATAAGGCAAGGCTTAGGACAGTGGCGACGTCTCTGTATACATTTACCGGGCCTTTAGGCAACCAGTATAATATGATCTGCGCGGGAGTTATCATCTCGCTGCTGCCGGCGCTTATATTGTTTATCGTGTGCCAGAAACAGATCTATAGCGGGATAGCTGCGGGGGCGGTAAAAGGGTAGTGTATTCCGGCTGTGCGGGGTAATTTGTTCTAGTGACGGCAGTCCGGCGCGCCCCTTCCCCTGTACAGAC
>CANAPP010000018.1 GCA_947363565.1 uncultured Lachnospiraceae bacterium
CTTTTAGACATTTCAAGTATTAGAAAAATAAAATAGCACAACAGGTTAATTTATATTTTTTTAATCACTGGTTTATTGACATTCCCTTACGGCGGCGTATGATATAAATTATTACCCAACCGAAATCTTTTACAAATATCTGGGAGGCGCATACTTTGAAAGAAAGATTTATCCGTTTTATGTACGGCAGATACGGGATCGATTCCCTCGGCAAATGCACGATCGCCCTGGGGCTTTTTTCCATCCTTTTGTCCACCTTTGTCAACTGGCGCATACTGCCCCTGCTTTCGTGGGCGTTCATTATCATAGCTTACGTCCGCATGTTCTCGAAGAACATCAATAAGCGGGCCGCTGAAAATCAGTGGTATCTTAAGAATACTTACAAGCTCCGCTCAATTTTAGCGAAGCAGAAGAATCTCCTTGCCCAGAGGAAGACCCACCATATCTACACCTGTCCTTCCTGCCGCCAGAAGATACGCATACCGCGGGGAAAAGGCAAGATCGAGATCCGCTGTCCGAAATGCAGCACCACATTTATCAAGCGAAGCTAGGAGAAGATTATGTTCGGATATATTGCCATCAATAAGGCCGAGATGAAGTTCAAGGATTACGACATCTACCATTCCTACTACTGCGGTCTCTGCCATGTGTTAAAGGAGAAATACGGAAGGTGCGGGCAGATGACGCTGTCTTTTGACATGACCTTCCTCATTCTCCTGCTCACCGGGCTTTACGAGCCGAAGACGGAGATTAAGACGGCAGGCTGCATTGCCCATCCTCTGGAAAAGCATGCTGCCCGCACGAATGAGTTGACAGATTACGCCGCAGCGGTTAATCTGATATTATCCTATTACAAATGCAAAGACGACTGGGAGGATGAGCGCAGAAAGAAAAGCTGCGTTACAGCGAAGCTCCTTGCCCCGAAGATCCGCATGTTAAAGGAACAGTATCCCGAAAAGCTAAGGGCAGTATCCTGCGGGCTTAAGAAGCTTTCTATGCTTGAGCAGGAAAACGAACAGAACGCGGATATCATGGCAGGCGTCTTCGGCGAGATCATGGCAGAGCTTTTTGTATACCGCCATGACGAATGGGAAGTTTCCCTTAGAAAGCTCGGTTTCTTTCTGGGGAAATTCATCTATCTGATGGACGCCTATGAGGATGTGGAAAAAGATATCCGGACAGGAAATTACAATCCGTTTAAGGCTGCATTTGCCAAAGACCCTGACTTTGCCGAAAACTGCCGGGAACTTATGACGATGATGATGGCAGAGTGCTCCCGGGCGTTCGAGCGCCTTCCTATCCTGCTCCACGCGGACATCCTGCGCAATATCCTCTATTCCGGAGTATGGTGCAGATATACCATGGTCACCGCCAGACGCGCACAGGCAAAAGAGAAGAAACAGGCAGAGAATAGGCTGACAGAGAAGATGCAGACAAGAAATGGGCAGACAAAGAAAATGCAGACAAGGAATAGGCAGACAGAAAAACAGGAGAATCAGGAGAAAGATCGATCATGACAGACCCATACAGTGTCCTCGGCGTGCCGGAAAGCGCTTCCGATGACGAGATCAAAAAAGCATACCGTAGCTTAAGCCGCAAATACCATCCCGACGCGAACATCAACAATCCTCACAAGGATCTGGCCGAAGCGAAATTCAAGGAAATACAGCAGGCGTACGACCAGATCATGCACGAACGCGAATACGGGACTTCCGACGGCTCTGGTTCCTTTGGCTCTGGCCCTTTCGGTGGTTTTCATGCGGAGTACCGGCATGCGGATTCCGGTTCTGCCGGCAGCAGCGAGGATGACCTCCATCTGCGCGCCGCCGCCAATTATATCAACAGCGGTTATTACCGTGAAGCGCTCAACCTTCTGCATACGATAACCTCCCGGAATGCGCAGTGGTTCTACTTAAGCGCCCTGGCCAACTCGGGCACAGGCAATATCGCGACCGCGCTTGACCATGCCAGAGAGGCCGTAAGACGCGAACCGGATAATTTCCAGTACCGGATACTTGTCAACCGTCTTGAAGGCGGAAGTACCTGGTACCGGCAGCGTCAGGGGCCTTACCAGACCATATTCTCCACGGGAAATAACTGGTGCCTGAAGCTGTGCATCGCCAATCTTGTGTGCAATCTCTGCTGCAACGGAATGTACTGCGGCGGAGGCGGTATGCCGGGCGGCTATATATAAGAACGTCCGGCATACCTGGCCGCTGAATTTCGCGCAGAAGCCTTATGCAAAATTACGCAAAAGTTTTTGCAAACTTTTCTCATTTTGTTATTGACTATCTTCCAGATTTTTGCTATAATTAATTTCGCTTGAGATGTGGCGCAGTAGCCAAGTGGTAAGGCATGGGTCTGCAACACCCTGATTCACCGGTTCAAATCCGGTCTGCGCCTCTTTTTCATCCCAGAAACTAATGTTTCCGGGATTTTTTTCATCTATGCCGCAGTGCATCTTATCTCATTCCGATTATCATCCCGAGAATATACGGAACAAGCCAGATTGCCCAGACAGCAATGCTGAGCCTGTGAAAATTCTTTGCCAAATCTTCATCGTTCTTTACCAGAACAACCGTAGCCCATATTGCGTGTACGATCATTAAAATAATTGCAAGTGTCCCTGTTATGCCGTGCAGCGATAATTTCCCGGAAAGCATAGAACCTTTTGCTATCTGCCCCATCAGGAACGTCCCTGTTGTATCCATGCACAGCCCAAGCCAGAAGAAAATCAGATGGATCTTTTTCAGCTTTTTACTCCGATGCTCTGACCATACACCGATCGTATAAAACACTAATGCCAATGTTATCGTAATAATTGCCGCCATTAATTTTCCTGTCATCTTAAAACACCTCATTCTTTCTAAAAGTATATTTTTCCGTCTCAAAAATAATCCGCACCCAGATTCAGGATATAAAATGACATCATGATCCGCACCCGGTTCTCATTGCTCATAATATCGTAATCCAGTATCTCCTTTATGGCATTCATCTTATAATTCAGCGTATTCTTATGGCAGTAAAGTGCTTTGGCCGTCTGCAGAATACTGCAGTCATTTTCAAAAAATGCCCGGAGGATCTTCATATATTCGGTATTCTTCGTCCGGTCATAGGCCATAAGCGCTCCCAGTGTCTCCTCCACAAATTCCGGATAGATGGACGGTTCTTTCACATCCGCGAGGATCTTGTATATCCCAAGCTCATCGTAATACAAAAGATTCTTGGGAATCGTCGTCTTGGTCAGGCGGTACGCCGTGTACGCATTTTCGTAGGAATTATGGATGTCGAGAACACGGTCTACCGTTGTGCCGACCCCCGCATAGATATTCATATCTTCCCGGCATATTTTCCCGAACTCCGCCCGAAGCCGGCTGATCAGGTATCCTGCCGCCAGGATGATGAGCCTCCCCTTTTCCTCATAGATGATCGACCTGCGCAGCACGTACCGCAGCGTATTTTCAATCTGCTTAAGCCGCTCATTCCCGCTCTCTGTGTCATAAGTATAGCAGCTTAAGATGATCACGGTGTACGACATATCCCGGAAAAATCCACTGTGCTCGAAATGCTTGAGATAGAGTCGCTCTTCCTCGGGGTAATAGATCGCATTTTTCAGGGCAGTAATAAGGTTTGTCTCCCGCTGTTCATTTTTGAGGAGGATCTCGGAAAATTTGCGCATCACATCGATGTACGGTGTGTTCCACGAAGCGGAAAAAAGAGGGAAATGCTTTCGGTTGCAGTACTCTATCGTCCCTTCCGCAGGCTCTTTCCCTTTATGCGAAGAGATGATCAGTCCGCCAGCATGTACAGAGATCAGCGCGTCGATAAACCCTTTGACCCACTCCTCCGACGTATAGTTAAGCCCCGAATTGAACACCAGCTCGTCCCCGTGAAGAAGCGGCACTAATTCTTTCTCCTCCACCATATGCACCCATCCGATCTTCTTCCCGAAGCAGCTCGTGGTAAGCAATTCCAGATCATATTCTGACTGGACATCCGCATAAAGAGTCTTTAACTCTACCGCCATCTGTATCCCTCCTTTTTGGATCCTCGCATCCTGTTATTAATATACCACAAATTGTTCTCCGAGCACAATTATTTTTCGTATTTGTGGCATCCCAAACCATATGCAAAAATTTTTGTAAATGGTATATTATTCATGAAATACAAATAAGAAAGCAATAACCCCGAAACATTTGTATTTCCAAATCCAAACTCTAGATTAAAGATAAAAAGACCGGCGGCACATCATTCCGCGGGTCCTTTTATGTTATATGATTTTTCAAAAAAGCTTATGATCTGAGCCTCTCTTTCCTTTGTCTCCAGTCGGGCAGGAACTGATCCATATACGCGCAAAATCTTTGGTTGTGGCTTGGCTCGATCAAATGGCACAGTTCATGCACCACGATATATTCCAGGCATTCATCGGGATAGAGCGCCAGTCTCGTATTGATGCGGATCTTCGCGGTATCCACTGTGCAGCTCCCCCACCTCGTCTTCATCCTGCGGAATGTCCATTGTGCTGCGTGCACGCCCATGCGCGGTTCCCATTTGCAGATATATTCCTTAAGCTTCCTTTCCAGATGCCTCATCTGCTCTTCTGTAATCTCAGACTCCGGCGGCTTTTCTGCTTTAATGCGGCTCCTCTTTCGCACCTCTTCGCACTTCCTGGTTATCCAGTCTGTCTTTTCTTCTGCAAACTTAAGGAGCCTTTTCATGGAAACGCTCCTCGGCGCGGTGATCAGCACAGCCCCCTCCGGCGGCTTGATGTAGAGGTTGATATTTTTCACTTTTCGGTATTCCACAGTGATGGGAATCTGATCTTCTCCTGAATTAATATAGATTATCTTTGCCATAGTTTTTCCTTTTGTGCTATAATGTCTTCGGATATTATACCATTTTTTATGAACGGAGCACGGTAATATGGAATCTGCATACATTACGCATAATTTTTCACCGGTTTTCGACCGGAACTCCCGCATCCTTATGCTTGGCACCATGCCGTCGCCAAAGTCCCGGGAGACGGGATTCTATTACGGCCATCCGAGGAACCGGTTCTGGAAGGTCGTATCCGATGTGTGCAAAGAGCCTCTTCCGACAACCAGGGAAGAGAAAATTGCCTTTTTGCTCTCCCGGCACATCGCTGTCTGGGACGTCCTCGCGGGATGCGACATCTGCGGCGCCGACGACAGCAGCATCCGCAATCCGAAGGCCAATGATCTGGAGGTCATCCTTGCCAGTGCCCATATCCGTGCAATCTTTACCACCGGCACGAAGGCGCACCAGCTCTATCGGAAGTACTGCCTCCCAAAGACCGGCATAGACGCGCAGCTTTTACCCTCTACAAGTCCGGCTAACTGCCGCATCTCCTACGAAGAACTGAAATCCGCCTACTCGGCGATCCTTGAGCATCTCTAAATCTTATTTTTCAAATTAAATACACATTCCGCGCTGCCGCTGAATAGACTGGAATATGACTTTCTATTACAGATGCGCGGAGGTATTTATGCCTGTATATTATATAATTATCCTGTTATCTCTTACCATTTTGCTGCTGGCTGTCTTTGCAGTGAATACTTATCTGAAATATATCCGCCTTAAGGTACAGAGCACGCCTGACGCCCTAAAGCTGGAACGGCTCAACAGCCTTCTGCTGCCTTACGGCTTCCAGTATGATCCTATGGCAGACTATTTTTACTCTACCGTCCAGTGCTGGCAGCGGGAATACGGCTATCACAGACTATATGACAGCTCTGCAGCCGCTTTCGGCATGATCTTTCACTGTGAGTCGGTATATTTTGACTACGGCGGAAGGCACTGGCTGATCGAATTCTGGAAGGGGCAGTACGGCATGTCGGCAGGTGCCGAAGTCGGTATATACACTGCGGACAGTGACAGCGCACTGACTAAGGAACCTCAGGACAAACATTATAAAAGCATTGATGACTCGGAATTGTTCCCCCTAAGGATCAACCTTTTTCACGACGGTGAGCTTATGGCAATCCGCGAAGAAAAGCACTGGTGGCTGACCGCGTTTTTCCTCGGGCGCTATTGTCCGCCTGATACACTGACCGCGAAGATCAGTATTACTTTCCCGGACTATGAGATGTGCAACGCCTATATCGATGGGCTTAAGCGAGCTGGGTACGCTCCTTCCGCGATCAGCAGATATCTTCGCACTGTTGCCGTTCCCTTTACACTGCCGCGCACCAGGCAGCCTGTTTCCCAGCGCTCTGCGGCCGCAAAAATCCGCCTGTGCCTTGACCGTTTCTGCTGCTTTTTATACCGGCAGCTTACCTGCGGTTACACCTGCACCCTTGACCGGCTAGAATTTTTATCTTCCCTGAGCCCTGTGCTCCTTAAGCTTGCTCTGCGTTTTGCCAGGACCAGGAAGCGCTACCGAAGTCATCACGGATACCGCCGGGGAAAGGAGGCTTTTCATGTCCACAGAAAGCCGCTTGAATAAATTATTCCAAAACTCTCCTGTCATTCCCTGTGACTGCCTGTCCCGGTTTGTCATCATGAGCGATTGCCACAGAGGAATCGGCAACTGGGGGGACAATTTTCTCAAAAACCAGAATATCTATTCCGCCGCCCTTAAGTTTTATTATCAAAACGATTATACTTACATCGAGCTGGGGGATGGGGACGAATTATGGGAAAACCGCGATATGTCGGAAATCGTGACGACGCATTCGGACGTGTTTGAGCTGCTGTCCTATTTTTACCAGGAGCACCGGCTGTACATGGTTTTCGGCAATCACGATATGGTGAAGAAAAAACAGAAGACCCTGCGCTGCTGTGATAATTATTACTGCGAAAGCCAGTGCTGCTATCTTCCCCTCATGCCCGGGCTTTGTGTGCACGAAAGCCTGATATTAAAAAACAGGATCAGCGGGCAGAGTATATTTCTCGTGCATGGGCACCAGGGCGACCTGCTTAATGATATCCTTTGGAAGTTCAGCCGTTTCCTTGTCCGGTATATCTGGCGCCCGCTGGAGCTTTTTGCCCTCAATGACCCTACCAGCGCCGCAAAAAACAGTACGAAAAAAAGCGCCGTCGAACAGCGCCTTTCTGCGTGGGCGGCAAAACATTCCCAGATGCTGATCGCAGGACACACCCATCGCCCCAGCTTTCCTGAGGATAGCACATCATGCTATTATAACTGTGGAAGCTGCGTTCATCCTTACAGCATCACGGCTTTGGAAATCTGCAACGACAAGATCGCGCTTGTGAAGTGGAATGTCCAGTCCGACCGGACCCGGAAACTGTACATCGGGCGGGAAGTTCTCGCTTCATCGGTGATTCCCTCCCCGTCCGCTTCGCCGCTCAGTGCAAAAGCCTGCAACTAAGCCGTATACCGGGAGCAGAAAAGTCCCATACAATATACCAAAAAATCCCCGGACGACCTCCGGGGATTTCCATATCTACATATCTTTCTTTGCCTTGAGCATCCCTTTGAGCTTCTCAAGCTTCTCTTTATCCATAGCCGCAACCGCTTCCTTATTCGCTTTTCCGGCTTCCACAAGCTCTTCTCTTAATATCTGAACCTGTTTGGGCGCGTCAATCGCAAGGCGGACGCCGTCGCTTCCGCTTTCTAAAACGGTTATCTTAATATTCTCATTTAAAATCAGTGATTCCCCTGTTTTCCTTCTCAGAATCAGCATAGCATCATGCCTCCTCCTTCTCGAATTCCTTCAGCAGATGACGGAATCCGTATTCATCGGAATTCAGGATAACCTGTCTTGCCTGTCTGGTAACATGGTTAACCACGATCGGACACTTGAGGTTTACTGTACTTTCCTCGGCGACATTGGCAATAACACAAAAAACATAGTAAGACAGCTCCTTTTCATCGGATGTCCCAAGCATCCGATAATCCTCTTCACTAAGCACCGGGTTATAGTCTTCTTTCAGCATAAACGGATTCATCACGATGAAAGACAGCTCCCTGTTTACAACGCTCTGCAGATAAAGCACCGCGTCGCTGCCGTCCTCGAGCATAACGGGAAGGAATTTCTTCTCTTCCTCAAAGCCGAAAATCCCTTCCTTAAATTCAATGTACTGACTTTCCTCACTGATACTCTGCTTTGTATTCTCGTTATCCATATCTGCGCTCCTAAGCCTCGACATCTACCTGATGCCCTCCCTCAAATCGGGCTGCTGCACTTGGCGGCACGTAAAGCGGTCCGCCCACGTACTTAATCTCAATCCCCGGATACTGCAGGATCGACAGCTCGATATCACCCGGTATAAATTCAATATCACCTTTCTGAACCTTGGTGTCAAAATTCAGCTTATCCATCTGATATTCAATATTAAACTCCGGCTCTTCCCACTCGATATTCGGGCCTGCTTTCGGAAGAAAATCCAAGGCAAAATCTCCGGTAGGCTCTGCCGTCCGCTGCGCAAAAATCTGATTCAGCACTTCCGCACCCTGACCTACTTTTGCATTCAACAAGAGCTGTCCCTCCTTTACATAGTTTGCCGTCGCATTGTACGCCACACTCTTCCCCTTCTGGGCACTCTGGGTAATGGATGTCTTTGTGGTCGGTACAACTGAGTTCCTCGCCTCATATGTGTCAATGTGGAGCTTGATCGGACGGCTCTTAATCTTCATGCCGCCTTTGTCCCTGCTGATCTCCACCTCCGCAGTGCTGTTCTGATATTCCAGTGATGCATTCTGAACTTTAAGTTCATACTTAATCGGTATTGTCTTAATCTCCAGCAACTGTTCCATAGCGCTCTCTCCTTTCTCTTATATTCCTTATATATTTATTGCATAAAGTCAAGCAATGAATTTCCTAACAAGCTCATACCAATCTTAAGAGCGGCGTCGTATGAATACTTCGCATATGACTCGTTCGTGATTGCCAGTGCCGGCTCGATACCGATGGCATCCTGGTACTGTTCTTTGATGTTCTGATCTTCTGTCTCCAATCGATTTAATGTATTCTCAAGAAGCTGTGCTTTCGTACCTACCCGGGCAAATTGATTCTGCAGTTCATCGCGTCCCGCTTTAAACTGATTCCATAACGCATTACACATATCACGGTCAAAAGGTTCCTTTTCAAGTATATCTGCCATCTGTCCTGCAAGATTTATAATATTATTACTCATCGTCTTTTTCTCATCGCCGTCTCCTATTGTGCCATCTCCATTCGAGTCATACACTGACACCTCGGATGTTCCGTAACCTACCGCAAGAATACCCGGGAATGCCATATCAAAAGCACTGGAAGGAACAATATCTCCTGCATTATCACTTCCATCGGGATAGAACGTCATTCCAAATCCGATATCTACGTATAACGTCTGCCCTGCACGCTCCTGCATCGCCAAGGCATCGTCTACATCCTTTCCCTGATAAGAAAGCTTCCCGTCCTTAAGATCAAATGGAACATTTCTGCCATCTGTACCTGCCATAATAAATGTATCACCATATTTTGTATTCAATGAGTGAACAAGACTTTCCTGTAATTCCCTCAGGTTTTTTGCGTAGGCAGTCCGTCCTTCCTTACCTGTCGGATCATTCATCGCAGACATAAACTCATTCTCGTCAATCTGATTAGCATACCCACTCAATTCGTTCAGAATATCTGATTGAGAATCAATCCACTTCTGGGCATTTTTTGCAGTATCAATATAGTCTGAATTTCTGGCATATCTGCGATCAAGAATCATCCCTTTTGCGGCAGCAGTCGGATCTTCATAGGACCATTGAAAACGTCTACCTGTTTCTACCTGCTTTCTCGCCTTCTCCAACCCACCGATATTACTCATCAGATTATTCGTATAATTTCTTCTCAGCATATTAGTTGTAATACGCATTCCCATAAAATCGCCTCCTCATTATCTGCCACAGACACCGGTCTGTGTGATCAATCTCTCGAGAACTTCATCCATTACCGTCATCAAACGCGATGCAGCATTATACGACTGTGAATATTTCATCAAATTCATTACTTCCTCATCCATCCATACACCTGATATGGAATCCTTATTATCTGCAATCTGGTCTAGCACCTGTGTATGCGTGTCAAGGATTTGTGATGTAGCTTGACGCTCTATAGACTGTACCCTCTGTATATTGGTATAACACTCATAAAGCGTTCCTGTAAATGCCTTTGCGCTGGCCGGATCGTTCGGATCCACCAAAAAGTCAAACTTTCCGTCTGAAATTACGTTAATCATCTTCTGTACATTCCAGTTATCGGAACTATTCCCTTCGCCGGCATTATCTCTCTTCGTATTAATCTTGATCTCATTATTCATCCACTCATCAGATATCTTAATATTGGTGGCAGTAAAAATAGTACTTCCATCTGTAGTCTCAAAAAGTGGCTGCTCTTCTTTTACGACCGTCTCCGTCTTCTGTTTAGGTTGCATCTTTTGCTGCATCTTCTGCTGTTCTACTTCTATTTCTACCTCTTCCAGAACCGGATTACCGTTTTCGTCTAATACCTTTTCATAATACGTATACTCCGTACCATCATCGTGTACAAATTTCTTTTCTTCCAGCTTCTCCTGAAGGACAGTCTTTTTTATCGTCTCCATAACGGGAGTCGTACCATCAGCTTCAAACATTGGCTCCATTACTGGCTGGCCTTTCGCATCTAAAACGGGCTCCAGAATTTGATTACCATCTTTATCCACTTCATATACCGGCGTTGTACCATCAGCTTCGAAAATCGGTTTTTCCTCAGTTATCGCATTAAGACGATTCATCTCAGTAGCAAGTTTATTCACAAATGCATCAAGCATCTTCTGATAGTACTGGATTCCCTTGGTATCCGTGGCCTCTTCACCGTTTACCGCATCGAAAACCTCAGCCTTATTAAGCATATCCAAATCGCCTTTAAGCACACCCTCACTAAGTTTGTCATTGATCGAACCCGTAATCCTGTCAATAACGCCTTGCACTTCAAACGGTGCTGCCTTTGTTGTACCGTCTGCCCCTGTTATGCTCATATTCAATGAATTAGTATCCTGGCCTGTGAATCCATCTACCTTCCCAGCTTTATTTGCATTAGAAACCAGCTCCACTTCCGTACCGTCTGATAATTTTACTTTTACCGACATTATATCGTCAGTAGAGGCACTGGGAGTAACTCCATCCGGAAAATATGTTTTAAGCCCTTCAACCTTTTCATCTCGCTGCTTTTGATACCTCGGTATCTGTCCCTCGAACGTCTCAATCTGCTTCTTCATATCTGCTATAGCATTATCTACAGCAGTATTCACTTTGTTACCTGCAGATATCGTACCTGTATTCCCGCCTCCGGTGACTGTCCATGACACAGCCGCCTCCGGATCTGTCGTTACAGGTTTATTTGCTGTTACAGTGCCTGTTGTACTTCCTCCGGTACCATTCTTTCCGACTAATTGGACGGTAGTAGGATTCGGATTTCCAGGAACTTCTATACTTACCGTCATGAATTTATTGTCATCTGCATCTATACTTTCTTTGATCGAGCCAGTCGGGAAATAATTTTTCAAGTCACTTAATGTCTGCTTACGCTGACTCTCAGCTAAATTGCGCTCATTCGTCTTTACCGCAAGTTCTGTATGGAGCTTTGCATTATCCTCCTGCAAGCTTTTAAGTTCTGCCCGTAATTTTTCTTTATCAGCAGCCGTTGCTGCTGCTTTAATCTCATCACGCTTTGCCTTGATCTTATCGTCCGAATCCTTAATCTTCTGGTTCAGTGTTGTAATTTCTGCTGCGGCAGCACTGATCTTATCATTAAATGTACCAATATCAGTTATGTATTTATTGGCCAATGCCGCTTTATCATCAGCAACTTTTCCTGCTGTCGTACTAATATCAGTCTGAAGTGTCGCGATTTTATCCCGCATATTTTTAATTGCATTATTTAACTCAACGATATCATCTATATAACTGTTGATTTCATTCGGCAATTCCTGTTTCAGCGTCTCCAGCCCGCCGCCACGTGTCGTCGGATTATCTTCTGCGGTCTTAAAGTACATATCAACCGGTTCTATAATCTCACCTTTTTTATGATCTATTCCGCCTACTGTCCCATCTTCCTGCCATCTTGCTATACCAACCTCACCGTACTTGTCATCCGCAACCAGCCTGACTTTCGAACCATCTGACAGTTTGAGATCAATATTCAATATATCAACAATGATTCCACCGCCCAGATTCTGCTTTTCGTACTGTACTTCTATAGGGAAATATGTGGCAAGAGCATCTATCATCTCATTTCTGGAATCCATAAGTTCAAGTCCGGCATTTCCCAACACTTGAGTATTCTTTATCGCAACATTCTTCTCCGCTATATCCCTTAAATAAGTGTTAATCTCCGGAACTATTGTCTGGTCTAATTTGGTCTTTAATTCGTTATACAAATCCTGAACTTTATTGCCATTCTGATGCACAGTATTCAAAAGGACTTCAAATGCAGAACGTACTACTGTATCGGCACTGTTAGTCCCTGTATTCTGCGGATCACCCAAATTCTGAAGTGCTGACACTATCTTCTCAAATTGAACTGCAATCGCATCTTTATCTGTCTCATCGAATATCTGTCCAATCTGGGCAAGAACTGCATCCATAGCGTCAGCAGTTCCAACCTTCGGAAGCTGGTTCCGGTACTGGATATCAAGGAACGGATCTCGGATCTGGCTGACCCCAGTCATCATAACTCCCTGGCCCACCTTTGTCGCAAACTGGGAATTGGCCAGACTCGGTCCTACTGGACTGATGCTGACCTGATCTAACCGCTGTCTTGTATATCCCTGTGTATTAATATTAGACAGGTTCTGACCTGTCACATCTATTGCCCGCTGACTGGCACTAAGACCAAGCACCGCCGTATTAAATCCTGCAAATGTAGAACGTATCATAAGCTATTCCTCCTGTCTATACTCTCCGGCTTGTCATATGCCGTACATTAGATTCACTTTTTCCTTCACCATTATAAGTTTTTCCTGTCTTCGTGCGCAACGCTTTATCAATCACATGTAGATTCGTGCGTATAATCTCGTTCGCACCATCATTCACTTCCTGAAACATCTGAATCTCTCTGCTGAGACTATCAAATAATCCAAAAAGTTTTTCCCGTTCATTATCCGGAGCCTTTTCAAGTATCTGGCGGAACTGCATCCCTTCATACCCGGCCTTTTTCTGTGCCCTCTCCCGCGACTGCTCGAGTCCCCGGAGCTTTAAGAGCAATGCCTGCTGCTGCGTGACACAATCCTCTACCGTCCCCACATGATTCCCGGCGGCAGCATCGAGCTTCACCTGCTCAATCTTCGTAAGCTGGCTGAACACACTGATCAGTTGTTCAATAACCTTCTTGAATTCGTCCATCCTATACTATCCCCTTCTCAAGCAATATACGTGCCGTGATCTTCTCTGCATCCGGGTGGTATGTCCCGTCTGCCACCTGCTGTTTCAAATGCTCAATCTTATCCTGCGCCGTGGAACTCCTCACTTCCTGAATCACTTTATGAGTTGCTTCACCGGCAATCATCTTATCACTCTGTGAAGCATCCGAGCCAATGAACACCTGGTCACGATTCTTGCAAGTCTTTCCTGCTTCCATCCCTTTGGCAGCAAGTTTTGATTTGTAAGACAAGCTGTCGTAGCGATGAATCCTTTTGTTTATATCTATCTTCATTGTCCTTCCTCCTCACACTATATGCCTTTCCTGCTAACTATTCTGTGGACTTTCTTCTTCATTATAAATATCGTCACCTATTGGTAAATATTAAGCATGTTTATGCGCATTTTCGATTCTTTGTCAGCGTCTCTGCTGCTTGCGCCTGCGTTCTTCCCGCTCTCTCAGCACTCTCCGCTCGTCAAATATGTCACCGGCTGTAGAACTGTAGATTACATTTTTTTCATCCGCAACAATCACTCCCGCGGCCAGTGTGACTACCCGTTTTTTCATGATTGTCACCAGTTCCCGGTTATGGCTGGCAACAAGGACAGTAAGTCCTTTCCGGTTGATCTCATCGATCAGGCACATCAGATCCCATGCCGCGGACGGGTCAAGATTCGCCGTGGGCTCGTCCAGCACCAGTATCTTCGGATCAGTTACAAGGGCTCTCGCAAGGAGCACTCTTGCCGCTTCCCCTCCGGAGAGTTCGCTTGGATAATGCTCCGCCCGGTCTGCTATCCCGACTACGCGCATAGTCTGTTCCACCCGGCGCTTCGTCCGTTTAAGCGGCTGTTCTGTGGCACGCATAGCCAGCTCAATATTCTGCCTCACGGTCTGATCCTTTAGAAGGCCGAGATCCGCCTGCATAATCCCAAACTGACGCCGGTAATACGGAATCTGCTCTCTTGTGAGTGCGGATACATTGCTCCCTCGCACCCACATTTCCCCGGAGGTAGGGAATATCTGTCCGCTGAGAAGCTTCAGGAACGTACTTTTCCCCGAACCGCTCCGCCCGGTCACAAATACGAATTCTCCCTCCTCGACAGTCAGAGAAAAATCCTCCAATGCTACGACATCCGATTTATAAAATTTATTTACAGATTTCATTTCAATTTCTTTCATCATCCACCCACATACCTGACGCCATTTAGCCAAACACCACTGAAACACAAAAATGCCAAATATGGAAAGCAGATAAAACTATCCGCTTTCCGTATCGGCATCTTCATTTATCCCATTACTTATCTGTCTGTATAGAAAGAATCTGCTCCTGCCAGACGCTTATTCATATGGCGGTCAATCGTCATCGTCCTCTCCCAGACCGTCCGCGTATTCCCTGCCAGGCGCACGATCAGTGTGCCTTCCTTCCCATACTGTTCTGAATTGCCTTTTCCACCGATCACATCGGTAAGCCATTCTCCAAGTTCTGGCGGGACACTGTTCAGGAATAGCCGGAGCTTGTGGTCACATTCCTGTATCTTCTCAAGCTCCTCCCCGCGCATACCGAGAGTCATCTGTACACTCACCCTGTCATCCCGGGAAAGCCCTTCCGCCATCTCCTGCGTCAACCTAAAAATCTCTGACATATGCGTATATTTTTTCTGAAGGATCTTGGCAATCTCTGTCAATAATTCTCCGTAATTCTCTTCCATCACCATATCACGCTTTCTTTGCTGCCTCCGCGAAAGTATCCCTCAGTTCCTTGACGAGCGGCTTGATTTCCGCAATAACCTCTGCCTTTCTCGCAGCAGATACGCGGCTTAGCTCATACAAGAAAAAGTCATACATCGTGTTCAGTTCCCTGCTGATCTCATAATTAAAATTCAAGGTATCCTTCAAGTACTGGACAATGTCCACACATCTCTGTACAGATGCGTCAAACAGTTTGTAATCTTCCTTCTTAAGTGCCATCTCTGCCCGCACTAATCTCTTAGTCAGCTCATCATAAAGGAGAAGAAGCATCTCTCCCGGTGTCATAGTCATAACCGACTGATTCTTATATGATTGATATCCATTTGCCATGCTTCCTGCTCTCACTTTCTTTACTCTACTTTATCTCTAAGCAAACATCGAACTTAAGTAGCTGCTCTGGTTGTTCATCTGGGAAATCAATGTCTCCAGCGAAGTAAACTGGGAGATATAACGGTCTGTCTCTGTCTCCAGCCTATTCTGCAGGCGATCAATATATTCACCGATACTGTCTATCCTCTTTTGGAAACTGTTCGACAGAACGCTCGTCGGTGCATAAATGGAACCTGCCCGCTCAACAAGTATACCTTTAGTTGCCCCTGTCATAGAGCCATATTTATCCATCACACTCTTCATCTTCACCATCAAGCCGCCCTGTACCGAATTACCATTCTCATCCGTAGATGCTGCTTTTGTAAATGCATTCCGAACTGCCTCCGGATCCTTCTGCAGAGCAGTCCTGAACTTTGTTTCATCAAAAACAAGCTTTCCATTATCGCTGTAATTAGTGGAAACTGTGATTCCCATACTGGAAAGTTCGGTACTATTCCCCGAGTTGATCATCGTTCTCAAGTTATCCGCCATCATCCGAAGATCCATATCTCCAAAAAGAATTCCCTGCTTCGCTTTCTCTTCCCATTTTTCTATCTGGCTTTCGCTCATCTCCGCTTTCTGCTCATCTGTCAGCGGATCATACCCATTATTACTGGAATCACGGGCAGGCTTCGTCTTGACACTTGAGTTGACAAGCTCAAGGATCTCATTGTATGCATCTACCATTCCTTTTACTGCCTCAACTGTCTTGTCGGCATTAACCGTCGCATCAAAGGTAATAGCTTCTGCTGTCTTATCCACATCGCCTGTTTCTGTATATCCGAATGCTCCTTTCAGCGTTATATCCAATCCGTCTAGTGTAAAAGTGTTACTTCCACGGGTAATTTCAACCTCGTCCGCAGACCCTGGATACTTGACACTTAATACCGCATCCTGGCCTTCCTTGTAAGTAGACTGTGGTATACCACCAATTTTACTGCTGGCTGGATCACCAAATAAATATTTCGCTATATTTTCTGTTTCGTCGTCACCAGCCTCATCAAATTTAATTTCCCCACTTGCTCCTTTACCCGTAGCAGTCACAACAAAGCGATCAGACATCTCCTGATAAGCAACAGTTACTCCTATGCCTTCCGTAGAATTAATCTTATCAACAATCTCTTTTACTGTACTGTCTTTTGTGATGCCTTCTACTTTCTTCCCATTAATTGTAAGATTGTAATTGCCATCTTTATCTGTCTCGAGTTCTTTCAATGCCTCCGAATTTTCAAAACCCGCATTAGCCAGATTAGCTGACATATTCACGCGGTTAGAAGATCCTGCAAGAATTCCAAATGTTCCGCTGGTACCTACAATACCTGCTCCTGCTGTAATAGAAAGCGTAGAGGAACTGTCAACTTTGTCATTTCCTGTTTTTCCGGGTTTTATTGTCTTAAAAGAAAGCTGCCCGGTGAAATCTCCGCTGGTACCATCCTTTTCAGCCGTAACTTCAATCCTTCCCTTTCCAAACGCTTCATCTAATTTCTTCTGTAAATCTTTCTGTACATCTTCAATCGTATTATCACTCTTATAATCATCTAATGTAACCCATTTCGCTTCGCCATTATACTTAAAGCTGATGTTTGATCCACTGAGACGTTCTGCTAGAGTTTTCTCCTCAGTAAGTTTTGCGTCATTTTTCCCGGTCAGTCCCTTAGCAGTAATGGTCTTCTCCTCATCTGTCAAATCACTGAAATTCTGATCCTCCTTAAGGAAGCCCAAATCCTGCAGAATATTACCCGTACCGCCGTTAAGCTGCACAGTATTACCATGAGCTTTGCTTTCATCAACGGAAAACTTAACCTTATCGCCATCCAGCTCAACCTTTACAATATCGCTCATTTTCTGCGCACTTGTTCCACTTCCAATCTCTATCTTCTCAAGTGCTTTATTAATCGCATCTATAGCTTTCGCAGGATCCGTATAATCGAAATCCTCCGTATCCTCAAGTTTTACTGTGTAATTTTGATTTCCATATTTGAGATAGAACGCATCGCCTACAATCGTGCTGACCGCTGACTTTTCAGAAAGCTTCCCGCCTTCCCCAAGTTTCATCGCCTGTGTCTGCAACGCACGGGCAGATACCGTACCAGTTGTCAAACTCGCATTTGACGCAAGCTGTTTCACTCTTGCAATAGACATATTCTCAGCCGAAGCAGCCGTCCCTGTCACGGAAACATATTTGCTGTTCTCACCGACTGCCGTAACCTGATTCCTCGAAAACAAATTGGATGACATCAGGTTATTAGGCGACGAGAAAGATGTGTAGTTATTAGTAAAATTGTATATTTTACTTGTAATATCCCTCATCGCTGTCTGCTGCCACTCAAGCTTCGTCTGCTGCTGCTTCTGCTTTGCGATCTTCGCGCGGGTACCTGATGTCATCTGTTCGATCAGGGTATCACGGTCAAGCCCGCTGGCAAGTCCGCCGTATCCTCTGATCTGTGATGAAAGACTGCTGTAAGAACTATTAGTACCTGAAACTGATGCCATAGTATCACTCCTTTTTATCGAATCCAATTTAAATATCTATCGTTTCTTTCAATGCTTTGAAACAAACCTTATTCCAACTGTCTAAATTGAATATCGGCATAAAATATAATAAATTAATTCTTTTATTCCCAGAAATTAATCCCTGCCATGATGCGGATGCTCTTTCACCTTCGTGCACGCTTTCGTGATCTCTACGGTAATGGCTCCTGAATACCGCTGTGAATAGAAATTCATCAAAGGCGTAGCCGCGTTCTTGCTCACAACTACATACTTTGCAGGCAGGCTGGTCAGCGCAAGCGCTGTAATATCCGCCTTGCACCGTGAACATGTACACGTTGCAAACTGCTTCATATACATATCAATCCTCTCACGGACCAACGTCTCCATAACATTCAGGAATACATATTCTTTTTCTGCCTGCGTCTTCTGTGCTCCCTCACCGGCTGCCTTAAGCGCTTCTTCCTCCGCAGCCTTAAGCGCCTCCTCTTCGGCTCGCTTTAACTCCTCTTCCTCGGCTGCCTTCTTCGCTTCTGCGGCTCTTCTCTCTTCTTCGGCCGCTTCCTTTTCTTCCTCGGCTTTAAGCGCTTCCTCCTCCGCAGCCAGTCTGGCTTCTTCCGCCTTCCTTGCCTCTTCCTCGGCCGCCATCCGCTCTTCTTCCTCGATAATCTTAAGCGCCTCTTCCTCGGCTGCCTTAAGCGCCTCCTCTTCCTCAGCATCGTCAAAGATCATTCCCGCTTCCGGTATGCTGATCTCTTCTGCTTCAAGTTCTTCCTCAAGAAGATGCTTCACCGTATCGGCAATCACTTCGTCCTCGTCCTGCTTTGCAACTACCTGCACATTAGAGCCTGCCACTGTCCCGGACATGTCCTCATTAGCAGCCGCCTTTTCCTTATTTTCTACAGCGCCTGTATCCTCGCTCTTTCCTGCCAAAAGCCCAAGTACATGGTCTGTCTTATTCGTCTTTCTTGCCATTTTCTTCATCCTCCTTCACCATCCGCAGAATCTCTTCAATAAACTCCCCGTAATCTTTTGCCGGAGCCGATCTTGATGAATACTCAAAGATATTCATCCCATGGGCAGGCGCTTCCGCCGCCGCCACTCCGCTGCGTATTACCGTGCTGAATACCTTCGTATTGAGCTGTGCCGCCACAGTTCCCGCCATCTCAAGTACGTCTCTGGAGAGCTTACGTCTCTTTTCATATTTCGTAAGGATAATCCCCATGATCTTAAGCTCTGGATTAACCGACTGGCGGACCGTCTCATAAGTTTCCTTAAGCTGCACGAGGCCGACCAGGCTCAGGATCTCGGCGGACATAGGGATCGCCAGATAATTCGCAGCGCTGTATCCGTTGAGTGTCAGGATATTAAATGCAGGCGGCGTATCAATAATAATAAAGTCGTACAGCTTCTCCACCGGTTCTAAGAGCTTTTTCAAAAGCAGCTCCCTGTTCGCACTTTTGAGGGTAGCTTCCGCACTGCTCAAAAGTATGTTGGACTGGATAATGTCAATGTCACTGATGCGATGGATAATCTCATAGATCGTGGCATCCCCTTTAAGCCCTTCATAGATTGTCGGGCCCTTATCAATATCCACTCCCAGGCTAAAGCCCAGATTCCCCTGAGGATCCATGTCCACAGCCAGTACCTTATATCCCTTTCTTGCCAGGCCGGCCGCTAGAGCGGCAGATGTGGTCGTCTTGCCGACTCCGCCTTTCTGGTTTGTCAATACGATTGTATGTGCCACTTTTCTTTCCTCCATCTATGACATAAGCTGACAGGGACACGTCGCCTTTGTCAGCTTATCCAAGTTATATCAATTTATAACGCTTCAGTTTCTGGTTGCTTTGCCCCCTGCGGCGCATCTATCTGTGTCATCAGGCTGTTCCAGATTCCGTTGACCTCTTCCGCACAATCTACATAAATCTGCGCGAGTCCTTCGCTGGAAATGCCAAGCGCTTCCGCACAGCTCTTACTTGCTTTCCAGTCCGCCTTCTCATAGGCGATCACCAGCTTCTGCAGGGTTCCGGCCATTCCGGTTCCCTCAAGCAGTGCCTCCTTGATCTCGTCTGCAACCGGAATCTCCTCAAGCAGCTCCGACAGCGGAGCATCTACCATATAATCCAGTGTCGAGAACATTCCCATCATATATGCATCATTGGAAGAAATACCGCATGCCGGCGCTCTCTTCGCAAGCTCTGATGCCAGCTTCGCACGCAGGAAGGAAATCTTTAATATCTCTTCTGAACCCTCATTCTTATCTTTATCAAAGCTGAGCATATATACCCAATGCCTGAGCTGTCCGATTCCGAGCGTGATCAATGCCTGGCGGATCGACGCAGTTCTCGTGCGGAGCGCAAAATACGCAGAATTGACAAGACGCAGCAGCGCGTAGGTAAGACCGGCATCACGGCTGATGATCTCTTCTACCTCTACAAAATCCGGTTCATCCTTCGATACCGCTATCACCAGCTGGAAGAAGTTCCCCTGCATATACTCTACCTTATCCACCTTGGATACCATAGTATTCGCTATATAGTTTCCCTCGAGATAATCAATATTCAGCTCCATAGCCGCATCATAAAGTTCACGGGAATTGACTTCCGTGGCAATACACTGCCTTCCAAAGCCCTTCGCCATCTCGATAATGTTCTGCACTGTCCGCTGTTTCTGGGTATTCCCCACATACCCGGACATATCGATCCGGACATATGCCGCATGGTCCAGCATACTGAAATACTTCGGCGAAAACTGGAAATCATTGATCGCGAACCGATATCCCGCCTCACAATATTTTTTAATCAGCGGCATCGCCAGAGGATGTATGATCACCGTGTCCTCAATCTGGATGATAACCTTATCTTTCCCAAACATCTTCGGAGTATTCCGAAGAAGCAAAGACGGCGTAAATGTCACGAACATCAGCCCGTCGTTGATAATCTTGGCGCTGTTAGCCACCAGAAAATCGGAAATAGTATCAGCGGCAGACGCTTCGCTGCTGTTGTACATACTGTCCTTTCCGCCCTGAAAGACCAACTCGTAACCGATGATCTTTCCTGTCTGTTTTTCTTTAATCGCCTGTCTTACTACACATCTATCCATTACGCATCCCACCTAGTCAGCAATTCGTCCATAACAGTTACAAGATGGCCAATCTCCGGCTTTGAAAGCTGTTCGTCCGCTCCGATTTCCTTTCCTTTTATCTGCATCTCAGGGCTGATCAGCGATGAGAAGATAATCAACGGAATCTGCTTTAAATTGACATCCGACTTCACAAGCTTTGTGAGCCTGTGGCCGTCCATCTTCGGCATCTCGATATCCGTGATAATGAGCGCTGCCTGCTCACGCATCTCATCCGGTTCACAGTCTTTGATCGCATGCAGGTAATTCCATGCTTCCTGTCCGTTGTTGAACTGTACAAGATTCACGTAACCTGCCTGACGAAGCGCTTTCTCGATCAGCTTCGCCAAAAGGATCGAGTCTTCTACACATATAATTCTTGAATAGTTCTTCTGACGCTGTCCCAGGGCATCTATCTCACCGATCTGGATACTTGTCTCCGGAGCGATCTCCGCCACGATCTTTTCAAAGTCCAGTATGGTGACCAGTTCTCCGCCGCACTGGGCGATTCCTGTAGCAACGCCTTCCTCCCCCTTATTCAGCGTCTTATCCGGCTTCTGGATATCATTCCAGGAAATCCTCTGGATACCCACAACCGACTGTACGCGGAATGCGATATTCATCTTATTAAAATTCGTAATAACAAATAAATCTCTTGCCTGTTTTTCCGTCTTCTGGCCAGTCAGATAAAACGGAAGATCGACTACCGTAAGCATCGTATCACGCGGTTTAAAAATCCCTTCCACCGATGAGTGGGCATGCGGCATCGGCTTTACTTTATCCGACATCATAATCTCCTTTACCTTTGCCACATTAATACCATATAATTCGCCGTAAATCATGAATTCCATGATCTCTATCTCATTCGTTCCAGATTCCAAAAGTATCTCTGTATTCGCCATAATATGCCATCCCTTCTCTTATATATGTTTCTATATCTAATATCGGCAGAAAAGCCCTATTTCTAAGCCGCAGAAGCTTTAAAGAGTGATTTCGGAACGGCCTGCGGTACGGATCTTTACACTTCCGTCCGCCGCGTCAATGAGCATTGTCCTTGCGTAGTTAAGACCTACATCCTTCTTCAGAATTCTGATCTGCTCCGCACTCATAATTGCTTCTACACTTCTGATGTTTCTCTCCCCAATATTACCTATTCCACCGGCGCCCTTCATATCAAACATCTTGGCGCCGCCTGCGATCTTACATTGATAGCGTCTCTTGACTCCGCCAAAAGCCGCCATCTTCCGTAACATCTCCTGAATTCCCGTATCTGCGAACTTAAAGACATTCATGTCGGACATGCTGCCAACCTCCGGCAGCATAATATGAAGCAGCGCAGCAAGCTTAATTGCCGGGTCATACAGGCTGATACCAATACAAGAGCCAAGCGCATAAGTAATGAGCACTCCCTCTCTTCTTGCAATCTTCATATCTGCTATTCCAACTTTTATTTCTTTATTCATACGGAGTCACCAGCCTATCCATCAGATAATTTAAAGACTGAATGTCAGGAAGCAGCAGCAGGTTGCTGTCTACATTCCTTCCGCCGATGATACATTTACCTGTGATCATCATCAGCTTATCAGACACATATCCGAATTCTGCCATCGGGACAGTCATAATCCCGCCAAGCATATTCACCGCAAAGGCCGGTACAGATAAAGAAATTTCCATATCAGCCAGTTTTGACAGAGAAAGTATGTATGAGGAAATAATGATATTCCCTACTTCGGTCGCCGCTGAAACTTCCATTTCACCCATTTGTTCATATCCATCGATGCTCTCCTGAAGGACGCATCCCAAGACTTCATTGATGAAGTCCATCTTCATAAGGAACAGCATAACGCCGCTGACATCGCCGGTCATCTGTACCAGTACTCCTGATACCATATCCTCCGGGTGTCCCAATGCGGCAACTGCCTCATTATACCCAAGTATCTCCACGTTCGGAACAGTCATCTCGACGCTGATCTTCAGAAGGCTCGACAGCGCTGTAGCTGCATTGCCTGTTCCGATACTGCCGATTTCCCGCATCATATCTTTCGCGGTATCGTCCATGTCTTCGTAACGTGTAATTCTCATCCTGCACCACCTCTCTCTTCCTTCCCGCTATGAGCGCAGACCGTTGATCGTCTGCTCTATTTCATCTGATGTCTGCACCATCTTAAGCGCATATGTATAAGCACGTGAAGCAACAACTGTGTCTGACATCTCCTGAGCCATGTCTGTATTCGACAGCTCAAGATATCCCTCCATCACATTTGCACCATTTACACGTATGGGATTGCCATTTTTCGGTACCGGGCTGAATTCTGTCGAACCAACGGAAAGCATTCCGTTTGTATTGGCAAAGGTAAAGACTCCTGGTTCCCCAGTTAGTTCTCCATTGATATAACGGATTGGATTACCATTCCCGTCAAGGACATACTTCTGTGCATCGCTAAGCAGATAAAAATACCCGTCATTGTGCAGCGAAACCGAAAAATTACCCGCACGTGTATAGGTAATTTCATTTGTAACCTGGTTGCGCAGCATAAAAAAACCTTCCTGATCCGCTATCGCAAAATTATGACCACCTTCTGCTGTTGCAGATACACCGTTCGAAGAAAAATCTGTATTCGTATGCTGCATACGCACTCCTGTACCTGTTGTAACCCTGTCCTGGCTGTGCATATTATAATACATCAAATCCATGAATACGGAACTTTTTGACTTATATCCTACTGTATTGACATTCGCAACGTTGTTAGAAATTACACTTAATTTATCCTGCTCTGTTATCATGCCTCTGGCACCTGAATAAAATGAAGCATTCATCTGCTAACCCCCTCCTTATGTCGGCCCAATCTGTACAATTTTCGCTGCAAGCTGGTCGTACATCTTAAGCACCTGCGCCGCACTCTGCAATGCCCGCTCTGTCGCCATCATCTGTGTATATTCCTGAATAATATCTACATTTGAATCCTCAATAAACTTCTGCATGATCGGTGTATACACATCCTGCGGCGCCGCTGTCGCGACAAACATATCCCCTGTCGTCTTCTCAAGCTGTGTATCGTAATCCTGGAAATCTACAACGCGGATTCTCCCGAAATACTGTCCCGTCTCCTCTGAGCTTATATTTCCCAAAGAATCACAGGATATCTTATCGGTCCCGAGATAGATCGGTCCGTTCGTCCCCAGGACACGCCCCACACCATCAAGATACAGATATCCTTCATTGTCAAGGATAAATGAACCGTTACGTGTGTAAGTAACGCCGTTTCCAGACTGGATGGCAAAAAATCCGCTGCCCTGAAGCGCGAAGTCCAATGAGCTTGCTGTAGGCGTAATCCCTCCCTGGGTATAATCGGTCACATTGCCGTCGCCGGTCACGATGCAATTCATCCGTCCAATCGGAGTCGGATTGCTCTTATCTGTGTTTCCGATACGGTAGATCATCTCGTCCTGAAATGTGGTCTGTGTAAAAGTGTCCTGTCTGAAACCCGGTGTAGAGATATTCGCCATATTATTACCGATGACATTAAGATTCCTTGTCTGTGTCAGTACACCGGACGCCAGATTATAAAATCCTTTAAACATGAGCCCCCTCCTTTCTGTCTGTCCCCATATCCATCTCCTGCTGGAGATATTCTTTCAGTCTCCGGATCGCGTTGGCATGGATCTGCGAAATCCTCGGCTCGCTCACTTCCATAACTGCCGCAATCTCTTTCATATTTAATTCCTCCACATAGTAAAGGGATATTACAAGCTTTTCCTTTTCCTTCAGAGAATTGATCCCATCTTTTAACACCTGCCTGAATTCATTCTCCAGATATTTCTCCTCAGGCTGCTTTGCAAAATCCAGGGAAAGCAATGAAGATACCTTCTGCTTCTCCTCCATCACCATATCCAGTGATAACACGGAAGACAGGTTCATCTTCCCCATAACCTCCTGAAGCTTATCAAGCTTCATTCCCAGTTCTTTTGCAATCTCTTCCATAGACGGCATCGTGCCGGTGCTGGCATACATCTCTGTCGCCTTATCCTGTATCTCTTTGAAGCTTTTGCGCACCGTCCTCGGCACCCAGTCCTGCTTTCTGGCAATGTCGATGATCATGCCATGTATCCTCCGGGATACATAAGTCTCAAACTTGGCATTCTTTCCTGCGTCGTATTTATCAAGCGCCTTCATCAGCACGATAACCCCTTCATTGATGATATCCTCCACCTGGGTGAACCCAAGATAGACATCTCTCATCTGGACTGCAATGCTCTTAACGATATACAGATAACGGAGAGTAAGCTCTTTTTTTATCTCAGCACTGCCTGTTGCCTGATATAATGCAAGAAGCTCTTCATTTGTCCTGCTCTCTTCCATCGGCTTAGTCTCCCCCTTCCTGTCTCTCTACTTAGTTATATTGCCAATTGCCTGTATCTGTACATTATTCGATATCTCATGAAATGACAGTACATAGATTGACGGATAAAACTGCTCCAGCATCCGGTAAACGTATACACGGATCACCTGGCTGGTCAGGATGATCGGCTCCTGCGACAAGTCGTGGAACTTCTTCACTGCGTTGCCGATCTGCATCACAACGCTCTGCATCACGTCAGGCGGCAATGCCATATAGTACCCCTGATCACCCTTCGTCAGGCTTGATACCATCATCTTCTCAAGGTCAGCGTCCAGCGTAAGCACTCTCATCTGTCCATCCCTGCAGAACTTGCTGGTTATGGTCCGCTTAAGGGCAGTTCTGATATTCTCGATAATCGTCGTCATATCTATTCCTGATGCAGCCGCATCGGAAATCGTCTCCATGATCGTCTCCATATCCTTGATCGGGATGCCCTCTTTCAAAAGACTTACCAGTATCTTCTGGAGCGTCCCGTAAGGAACCATTCCTGGAACCACCTCGTCAACAAGGCTTCCGGCCCGCTGTTTCAAGCTTTCTACAAGCTTCACAACCTCTTCCCTGTTGAGAAGCTCATGGGCATGCCTGCGGATCGTCTCTGACAGATGCGTCACCATAACCGACAGCGGGTCGATAACGGTATAGCCGTATATCTCCGCCATCTCCTTATTTTCCGGAAGTATCCACTTACTCGGGATACCGTATGCCGGTTCAATGGTCTCGATCCCGTCAATCTCGCCCACCGGCTCATCCGGCTCAAGGGCAAGATAGTGGTCGACAAGAATCTCTCCCCGTTCAACCTCTTCACCCTTGATCTTAATGACATACTGGTTCGTCGTCAGGCTTGAACTGTCCCGAAGCCGCACGGACGGCACGACAAATCCCATCTCCTGCGCGTACTGTCTCCGGAAAATGACAATACGGTTGATCATCTTTCCTCCGCTTCCTTCATCCACAAGCGGAATCAGGCTGTAACCAAATTCCATCTCTATCGGTTCTACACCGATCAGAGCATAGACGTTATTAATATCCCGGTAATATTCTTCTTCGCTTGGCTCCTCGGCGCCCTCCTCCGGTGCCTGCAGCATCCCAAGCTCCTGCGCGGCGGCAGCCTCCGCCACCTCTGTCATCTTATTCTGCAGCCGATAACCAGTAAGTAATAGAGCTGCTGCCAAAACTCCAAGCTGGAGCTTCGGCATCCCCGGTATCAGGATAAGGACTGCCAGGACACCTCCGGTGAACATGATCGCTCTTGGCTGTGATTTGAACTGCTCGGATACATCCTCATTAAGGCTTCCTTCTGATACAGATCTTGTTACGATCATACCTGTAGCTGTGGAAATAAGGAGCGCCGGTATCTGTGACACCAGACCGTCGCCGACCGTGGCGATGGAATAAATAGAAAGCGCATCTTCAAGCGTTAAGCCTCCCTGTATGATTCCAATGATAAAGCCGCCGATCAGATTGACAAAGGTAATGATGATCGACATAACCGAATCGCCCTTTACAATCTTCGTTGCACCATCCATCGCGCCGTAGAAATCAGATTCCCGCTGTATCTTGGAACGCCTTTCCTTTGCTTCTGATTCATTGATCAGTCCGGCACTTAAGTCAGCGTCAATAGCCATCTGCTTACCTGGCATAGCATCAAGTGTGAACCTGGCCGCAACCTCAGCGACACGCTCCGCACCTTTGGTGATAACAAGGAACTGTACCAGTACGATGATGAAAAAGATAACGAAACCGACGACAACATTCCCGCGAAGTACAAACGTACCAAACGCCTGGATAACCTGGCCGGATTGTCCCTGATTCGTCAGGATGTTCCTTGTGGACGATACATTAAGTCCCAGGCGGAACAGTGTTGTAACGAGCAAAAGGGACGGGAACGTAGCCAACTCCAGCGGTTCTCTGATATTCATGCTTATGATCAGAATAACCATGGAAATCGCTATATTTATAATAATTAATATGTCCATCAGAAACGGACTTAAGGGAATAATCAAAAGCAGGACAATGACCAGCACACACACTGTCACTGCATTACTTAGAAACTTCTTCATGCTTTACTCCATCTTATTGTTCATCTTATAAACATAAACCAGAATTTCCGCTACCGCACCATAAAACTCCTGCGGGATCTCCTGCGATAAATCAGTGGAAGCATAAATTCCTCTGGCTAACGGCGGGTTCTCAATTACAGCAACACCGCTTTCCTCGGCAACCCGTACAATCCGAAGCGCCAGCTCATCCTGACCCTTGGCAAGAACAATGGGAGCCCCGTAACTATCTGCGTCATACTTTAATGCAACTGCGAAATGCGTAGGGTTACGGATAACTACGTCTGCCCCTGGCACCGACTGCATCATACGCTCCCTTGCGCGCTGGCTCTGGATATTACGGATACGGCTCTTAATCTGCGGATTACCTTCTGTCTGCTTAAACTCTTCCTTTACTTCCTGCTTGGTCATCTTGAGCTTTCGCTCATACTCCCACCGTTGATACATAAAATCCAATGCGGCAATTACCAAAAACGCCATGCATATCCGTAGCACTAATGTCATTACCATCTCTAGCATATAAGCCCCCGAAATGGTAATATCCATATCCATCGTCCGTACTACCTGAACCATATCATCTATTATAATGTTATAAATCACAGCAATCAATATAGTAATCTTCAGAATACTCTTAATTAATTCTACCACATTCTGAAGAGAAAATAACTTTTTTATACCCGAAATCGGATTCAGCCGCTTAAGCTGCGGCCTAATGCTCTTGCTTGCCACTAAAAATCTTGTTTGTACACCGGTTGCAACCACCGCCAGTACTACAGACATCAAAAGGAGCGGTAAAATCGTCCGCACGATTGCCATAATGACCATCATCCCTATCTCGTTGATCTTCCCCTGGCTGGTGTCTGTCACCGTACCTGCGAATCCGATAAAATCTATCATAAATGCTCGGACTGTCTCATAAATATTCGGGAACAGCAGCTTTAATATATAGAAAGAGCCAAAAAGCGAAACTACCGTCACTACATCCTTGCTCTGGAATACATTACCTTCCTTACGCTGGTCTCTTCGCTTTTTAGGCGTGGCTTTTTCGGTCTTTTCACCGGAATCTCCAGCCATCTTTATCTCACATCCTTTATCCCGCTGCTATTACTTTTAACACATCCTCCAGACTGCTTACCATCTCCGTGACCAGATTCCCCAAAAAGCTTCCAATCGGCGAGACTAAGAACACCAAAAGTGCAAATCCTACCACGAGCCTGAGCTGGATACTCAGCACAAACAGATTGATCTGCGGTGTGATCTTCGTCAGGATCCCGACGCCTATCTGCATGATAAATTCAAATGCGATAAGCGGAAATGCCAGCTTCATGGCAAGCACAACGCACTGGGTAAAAATATCCAGCATCATCCATGCCGCACCCTGCGAAAAAGCTGACGCACCATAAGGAACCACATCCCCCGAAGTCGCCACAATCTTTATCAGCGCAAGATGCCCGTCTACAGCAAAAAACAAAAGTAAATAAAAAATCTGGAGAATATTTCCTGACAACGCTATCTGAGAACCAGTCTGCGGATCATAAACCATCGCCATCGAGATTCCAATCTGAAAATCAATCACCGTCCCAGCATACGTCATCACCATATCAAACAAAATCATTACATAACCAAACAGATAGCCGACCGCGAATTCCTTCAGCAATGAGAATCCAAAGATCAGCGAAGAATCCGGATCTATATCTGTAGTTACACCCTGCGCCTGCGCTGTAGAATAAACAATAATCGAAAGCCCAAGGGTAAGCCCAGTCTTTAGCATGGCAGGAATATTCCTTCTGCCGAAAACCGGATTTAGGAAGACAAAACCTGACATTCTCATCAGGATCAGGAAAAACAGCATCATTTTCCCTCCTATCTGGCAATCATGTCAAATATCTGCCTTGTAAAATCCTGAAGAGCCCGCAGCATATTGCTCCCGTTTATTACCAGGATCACGCCGATCACCACCAGCTTCGGGAGGAAAGTCAATGTCTGCTCATGAATCTGTGTCGCTGCCTGAATGATCGATATGACGATTCCGACGATCATACTGATGATTAGAACCGGTCCTGCAAGCTGCGCCGCAAGGACGAACAGCTGATACATTACATCTGTAATCTCTGATGTAGTCATATTACCTCTCCCCGCTAGTTAAAACTCTTCACAATCGACGAGAACAAAAGTTCCCATCCATCAACCGATACAAATAAAAGCACCTTAAAGGGCAGTGCGATCGTCGCCGGAGGAAGCATGATCATCCCCATCGACATCAATGTACTTGACACGATGATATCAAGCAGGAGGAAAGGTATATACAGAAGAAGTCCCGTAGTAAATCCCCGTTTCAGCTCACTTGTCATAAATGCCGGAATAATCACGGTAAGGGACAAGTCCTGAGGCTCACCCTCCAGCTCCTGTCCCGACATATCAATGAACAGATTCAATGTACTCGTCTCTGTATTTTTCAGCATAAATTCCTTAAGCGGCACTTGCGCCTGCTTAAACACTTCCGTCTGGGTGATCTCACCGTTCTTATACGGTGTATAAACCTCCGTGTTCACCTGCTTTATGATCGGATCCATAATAAACAGCGTCAAAAACAAAGCCATCCCCACGAGCACCATATTCGGCGGTGTCTGCTGGATTCCTATCGCGTTCCTGGTAAAAGAAAGAATAATGATAATCCTGACAAAAGATGTCATCATAATAAGGAGCGATGGCAGAATCATCAGAATCGTCAACATCACGAGAATCTGCAAGGTAGGAACCTCTGCACCGTTAATGCTTACTAAATTATTATTTTCTAAATCCATATAATTACTTCTTCCTGTCCTTCAGCCGTTCTATTACATCCTTAAAAGCCGCACCTGCGTAATTCGTACTTTCTGGTACGGAAAGCTCCGTCAATTCATCTTCTTTTAACTCTGTCAATAAATTAACATTCTGTCCGGTAATCCCAAGCAGGAATATCCTGCCCGAAATCCTCACAAGAGCTACCGAAGACTCCTGCCCCAGAAGTGTTTGATCCACAATACTGATATAGCGTGAGCTTCCTCCCGTATATCTTCCGACACTCATCCTGGTCCCAATATACTTTGTGCATATATAGGTCAGAAATAAGATTGCGACCACGATCAGCAGCGTACCTATCGCCGTTGCTATACTCTGCAGCATAAAGTCTTCTCCCCCTTTTGTGTCATCTTCCCTCTAAACAATCTCTGCGATCCTGATTCCAAAATTATCGTCAACGACAACAACATCACCCTTTGCAATGCATTGCCCATTTACATATAAATCTACCTGCTCGCCGGCAAGCTTATCTAATACTACCAGTGAGCCTTTATTTAACTCAAGGATATCTTTAACCATCTTGGTGGTCCTTCCGATCTCAACAGAAAGCTCCATCGGAACATCCATCATCATATCCAGGTTCTCATCTAATATTCCGTCTGATGCATCGCCTGCACTGAGATTAGGCTGCGGCGCTGACTGCACCCTGAGCTTCTTCGGCCCTGAAGCCGATTCCCTGAGCTGCTGGATCTGCTGCTGCTGCGTCTCCAGAGACTGGCGCATCATATCCATCATCTGCATCATATTGTTCATGATCGCCGGATCCATCTGCGGCTGCACATATACCGGCGCCTGCGGCATCTGTGCGGCGGCAGGGGCCTGCTGCTGCGTTGCCTGAGGCTGCATTGCCGGTGCCGGCTGCGGTGCTGCGGCCGCCTGAGGCTGCGGTGCTGGTGCTGCTCCGCTGTCCGGAGCCATACCCTTAAGCATCTGCTCGATGGCCTCCTGTGACATCACTCCTCCGTCTCCGCCTGACGACGGTGCCGATGTCGGCGCACTTGCAGCCACTCCCGCTCCTCCGCTTAACATCCGCTCAATCTCTTCCTGCGACATCATCTTATTCTCATCTCCGCCTGATGACGGTGCGGGCGCTGCCGGTTGCGGTGCCGGTGCTGGTGCCGGTGCACTCTCTTCCCCGCCAAGCCCATCCGGGAAGAAGCCCGATACAAGTTCCTTCGCCAGACTGATCGGCATCAGATTAAGAAACTCGCTCTCCATCTTATCCGCGATCATCAGGTTAAACCGGATAACTACCATCTCATCATTATCCGCAAAATATTTTTCCTTAAACTGTTCCGGGCTCTCCACCTCAAAGGAAACAGGCGTGGAAATATCAACCCTTCTGGAAAGCAGTTCCGACAATGCCGTAGCAGACGCTCCCATCATCTGGTTCATGACCTCGCAGATCGCGCTGATATTCATCTCATCCAGTTCGAACTGCTCGTCCGGAATCTCCATTCCCATCAAAAGCTCGACGATTACTTTCACATCAATACGCTTCAGCAGCATGATGTTGCTTCCATCAAGCCCTTCCACATAACCGATCTGTACCCCGACCGCCGGTTCAATACTTGCAAATTCAAATTCATCTTTACGCTTTACTTTTACCACCGGGGTTGTGATGTCAACTCTGGTGTCAAGCATAGTTGAAACAGCGGTTGCGGAAGCTCCGAGACTGATATTAAGGATTTCACCGACGGCGTCTATTTCCATATTACTTAAATTGTAAGTATCCATATTTCTTATCCCTCTTTCCGGCATCATCCGGTCCCTTCACGCCGTTACTGACCAATCTCAAGGGCCTTTTGAGCCATAAGCTTAATTGCATTAAACGCAGTAATATTCGCATTATAAGAATGGGTTGCCGCCATACTGTCCGTAGTTTCCTTAATCAAATCCACATTGGGCATTGCTACATAACCATTTGCATCTGCATCCGGGTGTTCCGGATTATATACCATCTTCAAGTCTGTCTGATCCTCGGCAATCTCTGTCACGATCACTCCGCCGTTGCGCTCCCCTGAACGCCCTGCGTTTCTCGTACGGCGCAGTACAGAACTGAAAGACTCTTCCTGGGCCTGGAACCTTACCACTTTTCTGCGGTAAGTCTCGCCCTCTTCTGTTCTTGTCGTTTCAATATTAGCAATATTCTGCGCCGCGACATCAAGCCGCAGACGCTGTGCGGTCATACCTGACGCACTGATATCTAGTGAACTTAAAAAAGCCATGCCTGTTCCTCCTATTTTTCCAAGAGGCCGGTTACCGTCTTAAGAATACGCTCTGGTTTGAACGGCTTCACGATGAAGTCCTTAGCACCCGACTTAATTGCCTCAATAACCATACTTTCCTGCCCCATAGCAGAGCACATTACAACCTGTGAATTGCTGTCAATCTCTTTAATCTTCTTCAGCGCTTCTAATCCGTCCATATTCGGCATTGTGATATCCATCAAAACCAGTTCCGGTTTCTGCTCAGTATATGTCTTTACTGCATCCTGACCATCTGTGGCCTCAATCACATCCGTATATCCACCCTGCGCAAGCGCATTCTTAACCATCATCCGCATAAATGCTGCGTCATCAACTACCATTATCTTAGCCATTTCAGCACCTCTCTCCTTGTTTTTACTTTGATTACTTAATATATATTGTAACAGTGGCTTATTCCACTGGTACTTACTCAGCCATTACTTCTTCTGCCGGCTGTGCTTCCGTCTCTGTTGCCGGCTCCTCGATCTCTTCTTTCACGATCCTGTCGTCCAGCTGAACAGCAACACTGTTCTTATGTACGCCGAGCTTGGCGTCATACCACGGCTGTCCTGCAACATACAGCCTTACATCAGAATTCTTACTCTTATTCAGATCGATCACATCATCCACTTTGAGACCATATACATCACGGAAACTTAACTTCGCCGTACCAAGCTGTACTCGCATATCAAGCGCAGAGTTCCGCAGCTTCTCCATAATGATCTCTCTGCTGTTCGCAATACCATTGTCATAAGCACTTTCGACATTGCGCCGTTTATCCATGATCAAGAAGATATTCGTCAGAAGATTTCCCGGGATACATACGCTGATGTAACCGCTGGCATTAGGTATCTTCATCTCCAGCATGATGATAGCTATCGTCTCATCCATCCCAATCTCCTGGAACATACTCGGCGACTGCTCAAGCCGCCGGTTCTCCACCGACAGATTGATATAATTCTTCCACGAATCCTTGAATGCGCCAGAAAAATATCCTAACAGCCGTTCATAGAGAGCTAGCTCTATATCTGTATAAGTATACTCCACCGGAAGCTCTGAAGCATCGCCTTCACCGCCCAGCATCCGGTCGATCATGTTCGTCACGAGCAACTGGCTGATATGGAATACAATCGGCGGATTCTTGGAATCATCCGGCAGCTTCATATACAGAAGCACCATGACATCATTCTCTCCAAGGGAATTCCCAAACTCATGATAACGCTGCTCCTCCACGGAAATTACCTCTATCTCACAGTTCATACGCAGTATCCCATTAAGCTGCGAAACGATGATCCTGCAGTAATTGTCATGGATACCTTTGAGGATCTTGAGCCGTTCTCTTGTGAACTTCTTCGGGCTGTAAAAATCATATTTTTTATATTCTTTTTGCTTTTTCTCTTCCGGTTTGGCAGCTCCTGAATTACCTTCCTTCATGGAATTCAACAGCATGTCTATCTGGCTTTGTGATAATACATCTGACATAATGTTCACATATCCTTCTACTCAGTAATGTTGTCGCCGTATACCTGCTTGTAATACTTATCAAGCTGGTTCTCGATATTACCCGTCTTGGTAATCAAAAGCTCTACTCTCCGGTTCTTCGCCCGGTCTTCCGGCGTATCAAATGATGCGATCGGACGGTGCTGCCCGAAAGCCGAACTGTAAAGCCTGTCGTCGGCAATAACCTTCTTTTTCTGCAGGTAAGCGGTTACAACTGCGCTCCGCATCGCCGACAGCTCCCGGTCCGTATTGATATTATTCTTCTTATCCGGTCTTCCCTGTGATGTATGGCCAATGATCTGGATCTGTTCAATCGCCTTCGCACTTGGCTTGATGATCTGCGCAAAACGGTCGATCATCTTCTTCCCGTCTTCCCGCATTACCCAGTCATCGCCGTCAAAGAATACTTTATCACGAAATGTAATAAATGTATACCCGTCTCCTTTAGCAATTTCTACTTCCGTTGCATCGTCGGCAAGCTCCTTAAGATCCTGAAGCTGCTCATAGAGAGATTCAAACTGCTCATCGAGCGCCTCCTGCTCCTCCGGGCTTCTCCCAGTATTTTCCTGAGGATCATTCAGATCATCCTCATAGATCGCATCCCGGTTGGTATCCTTCGGAAGATCCGTTGTCCCCGGCACATCATCCTCGCCTGGCTGGGTATCCGTTGTAACAAGCTGTGATACTTCCTCTGCTGCATCTGGATTAAGACTCTTAACAAGGTTCTCCCACTTTACCTGGTCTACAGATGATATAGAATATAATAGTACGAAAAAACATAAAAGCAGCGTAACCATGTCGCCGTATGTATCCATCCAGGATGAGCCTTCCTCTGGTGCCTTATTTCTCTTCTTCATCTATACTCACTCCAACTGTTCACTATTTCTTAGACTTCTTGGATTTCCCTCCGCCCTCTTCGCCGTTCAGAATCTTCTGCTGATTCGTCTGATGGAGCAGGGATACCAGTTTCTCCTTCAGCACCTTCGGGTTATCCCCGGCCTGAATACCTACAACTCCTTCAATAATTACTTGTTTGTATATTACCTCTTCGTCATTACGGATACGAAGTTTTTTTGCAATCGGCCCGAAAAGCAGGTTGGCTAAGATACAGCCGTAAAAAGTTGTAACCAAGGCCGTCGCCATACTGACACCCAGACTGTCGGATGAACCTGACGACAAGTCCATGGATTTCAGCATGTTAACAAGACCAACAAGAGTTCCGATCATACCGAATGCAGGTGCATAGCTGGATGCTTTTTCATAGATGGCTACTTCTCCGTCATGACGCTCGATCATACTGCTGACTTCGTTTTCCAATATCTCGCGGACCTTCTCCGCTTCCATCGCGTCTACGACTAAAAGAATTCCTTTTTTAAAGAAAGGGTCTTCTAACTCATTCGCCTTTTCTTCCAAAACAAGAAGACCGTCTTTTCTTGCCATCTGTGCATATTCAATGATAGTTTCAATAACCGGTTCCGGCTGAAATTTCTTACCTGAAATCAGCTTCGTCATATGTTTCCCTATCTTTTTCAGCTTGTCGAGAGGGAAACTGGCAATTACTGCACTGAATGTACCTCCGAGTACGATGAGAACGCTTCCAGGATCCCAGAAGTTCATAAGGCTTCCGCCTTGCATAACTCCAAATACGATAAATCCAAAGCCGGCTACTACTCCTATAATTGTTGTCGGATCCATAACTATCTACACCTCCACCTTTATCCCGCTTACAATTCTCTGGTTAAACTGAGTCACCTTCTCGATGATCTCCTGCGGGCTTTCTCTGACGATATGATACCTTCCGTTCATCATCGTAATCTTTGATTCAGGTATCTGTTCAATATATTCAATCTGTCTGTTGTTCACCGTGACGGCTTCCCCATTCAGTTTTGTCAATACAATCAAACCGGAACCTCCTGTCCTTAAGGCATCTGCCAGAACGGCAGATGCCTTATCCTGCCTTCATCAATTGCTTATGTATATTAACTATATGCACTATCGCTTCATATTAACAAGCTGCTCAAGTATCTCGTCCGTTACTGTTATAATCTTTGTGTTTGCCTGATATCCGCGCTGCGTGGTAATCATCGTAGCAAAGTCAAACGCAAGATCTGTGTTGGACATCTCGAGGAAACCGCTGTTGATAAGTCCAGTCGCTTCCGTTGTCGGCATACCGACAATTCTTCCAGAGTTATTACCCACCTCGTAATAGTAACCAGTTTTCTGGTTCAAACCATTGGGATTCTCTACATTAGCAACTGCAATCTGCCCGATAGTGATAATCTGTTTATCCACAGTTGTACCTACAACCGTACCATCCTGGCCAATACGCCATGATGTGACCGTATACAGCTCTCCATTTGCGTCTGCATCCTCACTCAGCGGCACTCTTATCGGAACCAATTGCGTATAATTCATTGTTACGTTTCCGTTTTCATCCTTCTCCTGGCTAACAGGCGCATAACCATATACATAATTACCATTATCATCTACCAGGTAACCATTCGCATCCGGATTAAAGATACCGACTCTTGAGAAATATGCCCCGCCGCCCGAAAGATCGATTCCGTTCACATCACTTCCCTGTATCTCTATCTGAGTGTTTAATGTCTGATCATTGTAAGGTCCTACAATGAAGAATCCCGGTCCGCTGATCTGACAATCAAGGTCGTTCCCTGTATACTGCCCATTAGACGTTCCAAAATTCGTGCTTACAGAACTCACAACTGCACCATAACCCAACTGAGAGGTGTTGATACCTCCCAAAGTACCTACCGTCGGATTATCTGTTCCACTCTGACCATTTTTTAAACTCGTATACACAGAATCCTGAAAGTTTGTTGTTCTTGACTTATAACCCCATGTATTAACGTTCGCAATATTATTTCCAAGTACATCTAATCTTGTCTGATGTGCTTTTAAACCTGCAATTGCAGCATTCATTGATTTGACCATATGCTTATACTTCCTTTCTTAAACCTGATGTACCGCCGGTTCCTGTCATTCGGACCAGAACCCTTCGCCTCCACATGTGGTCCGGCTAGAATAAAACGGCACTGTCAATATTGGTAAATATATTCTCTTTCATCTCTCTCTCTGTCATCATCGTGATAATCGTATTATTCGGGATATTCACGATAAAGGCGCTCTTATCGCCAATCAGCACTGCATCCTTTGAGCCTTTATCCCTGGCCTTCTGCACTGCCTGGTTCAAATTGCTAAGAAGTCCCGGCGTCACCTCCATACCGCGGGACTGCATACGCTGTGCGGCATGTTTGGAAAACTGCACTCCACTCTTTTTGTACTCCGCCTGCAGCGAGTCCGCAAAGCTTGCAGAACCTGTCTTCTCCGGTACGTTGAGCTGATGAGAAAGCTTTAACTCTGATATGTTCGATATATTTGTAAGCTTTGAGACACTCATCGCTTTCCACCGCCTTTCTGCTGCGCCTAAATGGGCTGCATCACTATTCTACACTGACTCATCTTTGGAAGTCTCACCGCTTCCCTCTGTCGAGTCTCCACCTTCCGTTTTATCCCCTTCTTCTTTATCAATCTCATCCTGAGTTTTTACCTCTCCAACGGACATAATCTGTGACATCTTATATTCCTTATCTCCAATAAAAACTGTCGGACTGTCTCCTGCAAGAGAAACTCCTGTAATCGTACCCTTTGTGTACTCTCCGGTTCCACGCCCTAATTCATCTACCTCTGCAACTCTTACTTCTTTCCCAAGCATAGACGTTGCGTAAGTAATCATACTGGTTGATGTCATCTGAGCCATCGCTGTGATCATCTTAGACTGAACTAACGTTGACATAAGTTCTGATGTATCCATCGGATTATCCGGATCCTGATACTGCATCTGCGCTGCCATCAGCTTGTAGAAATCCGTCATGGTCATCTCTTCTGTCGTTGCTGATACATTATTTCTATTATACACGGTACCGGCTGCCTGCTGAGCTGCATCTGTCCTCGCATAATTATTCGCTGCCACCGTCTGTACCGCTGTATTACTGATTCCGTCTACTGGCATATCTTCTCTCCTTTCTCATCGTCATATTATTATACTTTCTCTTGTTTTATGCAAGCCCTAACCGAAGCTGCTGCAAAAAGTCTGCGGAACCAGCTTCCTGCTCCATCCTCCTGCGGCTCTCCTCGTGCCTGTGTTCCTGCTCATCCTTCTGCGCCTGTGCGCCGGTATCATTACGTCCTTCGTCATAAAAACGGGATTCCGGGTTGGACTTATCTTCCACAACAACATCCATCTTGTCACCGAGCGTGCCCTCGAGCATCCGGCCAAGCTCTGATGCCTTGCTGGACATCGCTTCCATCGCCCTGGCATTGGTACAGATGATTGATACCGTAGTCTCTCCGGCCTCAATCGCCACCTTAACTAAAAGTGAACCTAAGTGTTTCGGTGTCAGGCTGATCTCTAACTCCTGCCTGCCGCTGCTTAACTGCTTCGCTATGATGTCCTTGAGCATATTCGTGTACTCCGGCTTGATCTCACCTGTATTGGTGACCTCTACCTTCGCTTCAACCACGCCGCTGTCACTGCTTCCCTGCTGCTGGATGTAAGACATGCCTGCCTTATCTGCCGCCGCTTCTGCCTTGACGTCCACAACGCCATTCTCCTCTTTCACCGCATCAAAAGCATTTGCTTTATCCTCAGTGTTCGAAGCCGCCTGCTGTCCCTGGGCATCCGTCTGGTTTTCCGGGACATTCATCCTCACCGCAAGCTCCTCCGGATTGATTGTCAGATCAGATTCTGCAAGAGCTTCCTGCGGTAAATCTTTAACAAATCCTGTCCCCATTAACTGACTGGTCGCTGTCTGCTGTTCAGGCAGATCTGCTACTTGCAGTGCCACATCCACTTCTTTGGCTACCTCAGTTGCATCTTGCCCCCAGAGTGGCTTTGTACCCTCTGCTGTTTTAACGCCTTCTGCGTCCATCTGCATGAGACCTGCCAGTGCACCCTGGCCTTCAACACCTTCCTGCACAAGTATCCCCTGCTGTCCCGGACTTTCCTGTACTGCCTGGATGCTCTCAGTACCCTTCTCTGCGGCAGGAGCATCCTTCTGGTCATAGGTCTGGCGCTCTGCCTGGGCATTGGCTGAATTCGCTGACCCGGCTGCATCTGTAAGTGCCTGGCTGAAAGCCGACTTATCGTCAGAAGTCTTCTTGTTCTTCTGTGCCTGGGAAGCTTTTGAACTGCCTGTTGATTTCACAGCGTTCACAATGTTATTCACCATGCTTTCTACCTCCTTTCTTTCTCAAAAAGACAAATTGTCAATCTGTCTCTTTATATTATATAACATTCTATAGTAATCTGTAAATCAGAAATTACTACCGCGCGACAATCAGCCCATGATTTACAAATTCTTCCACGAGCTGCTCTTGTTCTTTTTGAACTTCTTTATTATATTCTTCCAGCTTTTTCTCCTTTAGTTTGTCAAGTGAAGTAGTATCTGTCTTTGCTGCGATCAGCTCTTTCCTCTTCTTCTCTTCCCGCACTTTAAGAGCTTTAATCCTCTGGGTCACCCGGAACATCTCACCTTTAAGATATTCCAGATAGTTTTCATAAGTATGTATTCTGAGTATCTGGCACCCTTCCTCCTGCTCTTTCTTCATCTGCTGTCTGATCTCTACATCCTTGCCGCTCAGCTCCCGGAACATATTTTCCTGAAGTCTGATCTCATGCATGATGGCCGCATGTTCATTGCGGATACTGTCTTCATACTGGCGCTTAAACTCAAGTACCTTATCAAGCGCAAATGCGAATTTTTTCACCGTAATGTCCCCCAGTATTATTATTTATCAAACATATCCTGCAGAAGCTTTACCGTCTCTTCCACCGTACACGGTTCTTCTACGTTCTGCATAAGGAACTGGTTGATCTGCTTGATTTTAGCAATCGCATAATCCAGTTCCGGATTCGTCCCCGACTTGTAAGCCCCTATGGAAATCAAATCCTCGTTCTGTATATAGAGACTGTACAAATCCCTAAGTCTCCCCGCCAGCTTTTTGTGCTCCGGTGTCGCAATTGACGACATCAGACGGGAAATGCTTGCGTTGATATCTATTGCCGGATAGTGATTGGAATTCGCAAGCTTCCGGCTAAGCACGATATGACCGTCCAAGATACCGCGGACGGTATCAGCAATCGGCTCATTCGTATCGTCTCCTTCTACTAATACGGTGTATACCCCGGTAATAGAACCAGTATCGAAATTTCCGCTCCGCTCGAGGAGCTTCGGGAATTCCGCATAGATCGAAGGTGTATATCCTCTGGCAATCGGCGGCTCTCCGGTTGCCAGCCCAATCTCTCTCTGCGCCATGGCAAAACGTGTCAGTGAATCCATCATCAGAAGGACATCGTTGCCCTGGTCTTTAAAATACTCTGCAATCGTCGTCGCCACCATCGGACACTTCATCCGAAGCATGGCCGGCTGATCGGACGTCGCCACAACCAGTACTGAGCGCTTCATGCCTTCCGGCCCCAGATCCCGCTCAACGAACTCCAAGACCTCTCTTCCACGCTCCCCGACAAGGGCGATCACGTTAATATCCGCCTTTACATTACGGGCAATCATCCCCATCAAAGTACTCTTGCCCACACCGCTCCCGGCAAATATACCGATACGCTGACCCTTGCCTATGGTATTCAGCCCATCGATCGCCTTGACGCCAAATTCCAGTGTCTCCCGAATAGGCGGCCGGTCAAGCGGATTGATATTGGGACTTTCTACATAGTAATATTTGCCCGACTCAAAAGCTCCTTTATTGTCGATCGGATGTCCGAGGGCGTCGATGATCCTGCCCCGCAAAAACTCTCCTACCGGAATCTTCAGCCGCTTTCTCGTGTTGCGGACATAACTGTCTGACCCAATACCATTAATATTCTCATATGCCATCAATTGTACCTTGTCATCCCGAAAACCTACAACTTCCGCCGGAATTTCTTTTTTCTGCTTCTCGTTGTAGATAAGGACGATATCACCGATACTCGTATTACTGCCGGATGCCTGCATGGACATCCCTGTGATATTCTCTATCTTTCCGATATAGCTGATCGTCTCGGCATTCAGGATCATACCCGGCAGTTCTTTAAGCATACATTCTCAGCTCCTTTACAATCTGGCATTATTCATGATCTCACGTATATTCTCAAGCTGTGTTCCCACGCTCACATCAATGATCTCATCCGGGCGCTCGACAATACATGTCCCTGTCTCTTCACCTTCCATGATGATAATCTTCACGGTATCGGATAGATTACCAAGCTCCTGTAAAAACCTCGGATCCGCGCTGATATCCCGCCCAATCTCCTGGGTGGAACCGATATATATCTTCGCCCACGCGCTTTTCTTTAACTTCTCCGTAGCCGCCAGGATCATCCGCTCAATCACCCTGGCATTAGAGCGGAGACTGGTACGGACAATCTTTTCGCCTATGGCAAGGGAAACCTCCTTCAGATCATCCATATATTTTTCAAGAGTCTTTGCCTTCTGCGTTTCTACATCAAGGATGCATGCCGCCAGCATATCCTCGAGTTCCACGATTTTTTTATGGTAATTGTCAAGGCCCTGTGCCTCTCCCTCCCGGAACCCCTCTTCATAACCGGCTTTTCGGCCCGCCTCAAGCCCTTCTTCATAAGCATCATGCTTAATCCGCTCCGCAGCGTCCCTGGCGTTCTCCAGAACCTTTTCCGCCTGCAGCATCATCTCATCCATCTGCCGCTGCCATTCTGCCTTCTGCCTTTCTTCCTCGGAAGGCTCTTCACACTCCATGCTGTCTATATCGTCTCTCGCTTCCAGAATGGTCTCAATCTCTCGTTTCACATCAAACAGTGGATATTCGAAGGTGCTTTGTATCTCGTCCGGCACCTGCGATGTCTTCACTACTCTATACAATGATCTCGTCCTTTCCGCCCTTGTTAATTACCAGTTCGCCCTCTTCCTCAAGCTTCCTGATAACACCAACAATACGTGACTGTGCATCCTCTACATCACGCAGCTTTACATTGACTGTAACTTCCAAGTCTGACCTGACCTGCTCCGCCATACGGCTGGACATATTGGAATAGAATGCGGCCAGAATCTCCTCGCCCGCGCCCTTCAGTGAGTACACAACATCCTTCATATCGCAATCTCTGATAAAACGCTGGATAGACCTGTTGTCCATAGTAAGGATATCCTCGAACACGAACATCTTCTTTCTGATCGTCTCCGCAAGTTCCGGATCGTCCTTGCCCATCTCGTCGAAGATGTACTTCTCGTTGCTTCTGTCCATGTGGTTCATGACGTCCGCAATGTAATCAATACCACCGATACTCGTGAAGTCAGTAGTGAGAATATTATCAAATCTGCTTCTGAGCTGCTGCTCTACGATCTTAATGGCATCCGGAGACGCACTGTCCATCATCGCGATACTCTTAACAACTTGAATACGCTTATCCTCCGGCAGCTCCGCGATGACAGAGGCTGCCTTGTCGGATTCCACATAGGAGAGGACAAGAGCAATCGTCTGCGCCCGCTCGTGCTGCAGGATGGAAAACAGATTCTTCACATCTGCTTTTTCGATAAAGTCGAAGGAGCGGTTCTTCAAATACTTAGACACCTTCTGCAGAAGCTCGGTCGCCATATTCTCGCCGTACGCCTTCTCAAGAACTGCCCTGGCATATTCAAGGCCTCCGTCTGTCACGACTTTCTGCGTCAGGCAGGTCTTGTAGAACTCATCTAGGATCTGCTCTGTCTGCTCCGCCTCAATATGTCCAAGCTTCGCTACCTCAAGCGTCAGCTTTTCCACATCCTCATTGCTCAAATATTGATATAACTTTGAAGCCTTATCGGTTCCAAGTGCAATTACAACTGCTGCAGCCTTTTGCTCCGGCACCAGCGTTCCGTTAATATCAATTGCCATCCTCATCACCTCCGCGCAGCCATATCTTAAGCATCTGGGCCGAAAGCTCCGGATTCTCATCCGCGAACGCCCTTACTTTCTCACGCAGCTCCTGACTTCTCTCATTCTGGATATTCAGAAGCTCTGGGGTAAGAGCCTCATCCTCTTCTCCGCCTTCTCCCTCTGTAGCCTCTCCTTCCGGAAGCTCTTCCGGAATCTCCTCGAGTAACTCTTCTTCTGCCTCTTCCTGTTTCTTCTTCCGCTTCTTAAGTACGATAAACAGCGCAAGCAGCAGCAAGAGCAGTACGATAACACCAATGATCACAAAGAGCAGATTGTCCTTGAGCGTCTCGGTAATCATCTCCATCGTGCTTAACTTCTGCGGTCCTTCGTCCGCGTAGAACGGCGCATTCGCAATGGCAATCTTGTTGATTCGGTCTTCAGGGGCAATGCCCACTGCATTACCGACAAGTTCCTGCAATTTATTGGTCGTAAGGTCGCCGAGCGTCCTGCCGTTAATGGCAACGGATACGGTCACGTCCTGGAGGACTCCCGTATCTATCTCGCCCTGCTCCTTGATCTGGTTCACCAGATAATCTCTCGTCCAGCTCTCACTTGCATAACCGTTTCCATTCTGGTTAGCGTTAGCTGTATACTGCGAGATATCCGAGTTCGTCTCCGTACCTACGACACCGTTGGCACCAGCGCCGTCGCCGCCGCTCTCTCTTGAACCGGTATCTTTGGAAAGGATTCCCGTCTTATCTTCCTCATCAATCTTCTCCGGTGTCGTGTATGTCGTGGACTCCCGGATGATCTTTTCCATATTAACCGTACCCTTGGCAGAAACCCTGATATTATCCTCGCCGTAGAACGGTTCAAGCACATGGACTACCTTCTGGGCAAGCTGCGCCTCGATGAGTTTCGACAGTTCCTGTCCGTCTTCTCCCGAAGATGTACTTCCGTCCGAGTCAGAAACGATAATTCCATTTCCATCCAGGACCGTTACATTCTCCATCTTCATGTTCGGTACACTCTGAGCCACCAGCCTCTGGATACCCAGCGCCTGCCTGGCCGTCGGAGAACCGCCGTCCTTCATGATCGCAACCACGGATGCGCTCGGTGCGTTAGCATCCGCGTCATCATCCGTCAGCACATATTTGCTTTCTTCGCCGAGAGCGATCGTCACCTTCGCATCCTTTACACCGTCAAAAAGCCGCACGGTTGCTCCTATGCGGTTTTGCAGCTCATACAGCTTATAAGTCTGCTTTTCCATATCCGTGGTCATGCCACCGGCATTATTCGTAAATACGTCATATGTAAATCCGCTCTTCGGATAACCCTCCTGGGCAAGCTGTGCGCGGGTAGTATCCGCCACGTCTGCCGGCACTTTAATATTCCCCGAGCCGTCCGACGTATACTGTACCTGCATCTCCTGGAGCTTTGCCAGAATCTCGGTCATCTCCTCCTCCGTCACATTCGTGAAGAGCGTCACGTAATCCTTGTGATTCAGCGCCACGGTGATGATGATCGCACCGACAACGATAGCCGCAAGTACAGCTATAGCTATTATCTTAGTCTTCCTGCTCAGGTTTGCAAGATATTCTTTTACTGCATTCAGCTTCTCTTTCATTGGTCAGTCTGTCCCATCTATAAATATTTATAAGGAAATACGCATCAGCTCATTATAAGCTTCTACAGCTTTATTACGAAGCTGGACAAGCAAATCCACCGATAACTGCGCTTCCGCCAGCGCTATCGGTACTGTATGTGCATCGTCGATCTGTCCTGTTGCCAGAAGATACTGCTTATCCTCCAGATTCTTCTGGGAATCTTTTACATTCTGTATCGCATCGGAAAAGATGTCCTTAAAAAGGGCAGTCCCTTCTTCTACAATTGAATTCTTTGTTGTAATACCGCCGGCGCCGAATGTTAACGGCTGAATCGGCGTGATGAATTCTGTTGCCATACTTTTTTATCCTCCTTGACAAGCTTATTATCCCTTAATTACTGAAGACAGTCTCGAAATCTCGCCATTAACCGAACGAAGCGCATACTGATACTGCAGAGCCGACTTTGTAAGCTCTGACATCTCAGCATCCGCAACTACGTTATTGCCATCCATACGTGCAGTCTCTGTCTCCGATTCCTCAATCAGCCATCTGGCAGATCCGGTCGCCCGCCTGACTGCCGCACCGTCTCCCGACGCGCCCTTAAGCTTCGCCCGGAACATATCTTCAAATGTCACATATTTCGCTTTATACCCAGGTGTGTCAACATTAGCAAGATTTCCCGCAGTAACTGATTGCTTCTTCCACAAAAAATCCAGTGATTTTTCCGATACAAGAATACCGTTTCCAAAAATCTGATTCATCACTTCACCATTCCTTATCTTAGTTTCTTCTTATTACAAGGCGAAAATGCCGACATCTCCGCCGGATATCAGCCGCCTCAAAATGTCTTAAAATAGCAGAAAATACACTAAATAAGTATATCTCTTCTTTTTTTGTCTGTCAACCTAAACGTACGATTTTTCCATATATTTCACAAACAATTCACACTATGACATATTTAGATAAAGGTATTGCCACTCTCATCTCCGTCAAAATCAAGAATACTCTGGAGCTTCTGCTGCATCTGAAGCTGCATCATCTGCACGAACATCCTGCACATATCCTCATATCCGGAATCATAAGACAGAGCCGCCGTGTTCCCGTCCTGGACGCCTTCTTCATCTACAGATATATTCACGCTCTGGTTCGCATTAAAGTCTTCTCCCGCATACTCAAGCACACGTTTCACGTAATTCTGCGTCTCTTTAAACGGCGGGATGCCTCCGTACTTGGCCACGTTTCCGCTGCCTGCATTGTAAGCCGCAAGCGCCAGGGATGTGTCTCCGTCATATTTATCCAAAAGCTTTGCAAGATACCGGGAGCCTGCCATGATGTTCTGCCGCGCGTCGTAGGCATTGGTCACGCCTAGGCTTTTGGCTGTCGCCGGCATAAGCTGCATAACCCCCATAGCGCCGCAATGCGATGTGGCCGAAACCCGGAAGTTTGACTCTGCCTTTCCTACCGCCTTCAACAGCCGGATATCCACTCCGGTCTCCTTTGATGCCGCCTCAAAGATCTCATCCATAGGCGTAGATATGCCGCCGGAGGTTCTGACCGCCGCCGTATTTTTAAGCACCTGACCAAAGCTTTCCTGTCCATAATTGCCATAGCTGTTCCCATAAAGTCCATAACTGCTCCCCGAACCGGAATACAGCCCCAGAAGCTGATACAACTGACTGATGTCCATACCTTTTACCTCCATATTTCTATTGGTTGCCAGTCATTTCGCAAACAATAACCTGTATTTTCTGTCTTTCTGATTTTCTGTCCAAAATAACTTGTATTTTCTATATTTACACGGTATGATAATAGAATATCACACATTTTTGAAATTTGAAAGGAGCAATGACCATGTTTCTAACAGAATGCAAACAGGCAGTTATCTACACCACCGAAGACATCTTTCTGTGCGATGCTGCCGTATCCCATATCAGCGAGGATTCAGCCACCCTCACGGTAACTAAGAGCAACGCCACCCTTTCGCTCACCGAGGCCCACATTACATTCTTTGATGCCACGAAGGGGCTGGTTACATATTCCTGCGAGCTCAACGGATTCAAGAAATCAAAGCGCGTCTCGACAAACGAGTACTACTTTACCCGCTGTACGGCTATCGAGCAGTTGTCTGTGATGCAGCGGCGCAATGATATCAAGGTGCCGGTCAATATCTCCGTCGGCCTTTCGGGCAGGACACAGAAGGGATATCTGTCCAACGTTCCTGCGACGATATGGAATATCAGTGCGGGAGGGATCTTCTTTACCAGCCATGAGTCTTTCACGGTAGGTGATGTCGTGGAGTTCCGCTTTTCTACTTCCGACCTTCCCTCTATCGCCCTGCAGGTGGAGGTTCTCCGCATACAGGAGCACAAGCACTTGCGGAAAATCATCGGCTCAAGGGCAGACGACAAGGAGCTTATCGGCTGTGGCTGCCGTTTTATGCGCCTTCCTTCCCGTGCCGAATCACAGATCCGCAATTATGTATTCCGCCAGGATCTGATCCACCGCCGATGGATCTCCTCCATGGATTAACGGGTCATCGCCAGTAAACGACCAGCGTTTTTTCTTCTGCCCTGCTATTGGGCAGGAGATTTTTTAATCTCCGCGGCGATCCCTCCTCCGCCGGCTTTGGCAGGTTCGCCTTCCGGCACGCTGTTCCCGCCTGTTTCCGCCTCTTCTTTCACTTCCGCCGTTTCAACTGCTTCAACCGCTTCATTTCCTTCTTCCGTCTCCTCGGGGACGATCTTTTCTTCTTTCCTTCCCGGGACATAGTTAAGAAAATATACATAGATATCGATGATCGCCTGGTAAAGCTCTGTCGGTATCTCCGCCCCGAGGTTAAGCTGGGTCAGCATCGTGGCAAGGGAATTATCTTCGTAGACCGGAACTCCCGACTCCCTCGCTACCTCTATCATCTTCTCCGCGATATAGCCCATGCCCGAGGCCACGATAATCGGCGCCGCGTTCTTATTCTCATCATAGGACAGCGCAACTGCCTTTTTATTCAGCACATCGTTAAATCTTGACATTGATCGAATTCTTCCTTTCAAATATCTGCGGAAATGCCTCGGAGATTGCTATGGATTCCTTGCTGCTGCCGAAAAACAACTCCTTCCCGGTAAGCCCGTTCTCCGCTAAGACCTCCGCCACTTTATTACGGATTTCTTTTTCCTTATCTTTAAGGGCATCGGGATAATTAAGCTGGAGGTTGACCTTTTTGTCCTGATAGACGAAGAACAAGTCAAAAAATCCCACCTCCTGGATATCGAACTTCACCAGCCCCTGGATCACCCGGTCCTTTTCGCCTTCTCCTGCACCGTTCCCCGCATCCGGGTCAACCCACATCTCCGCGAAAGTCAGATTGCCATCCACCTGCATGGGCAGCATCATATGCAGCACCGGCATATATACACTCTCATTGAGCAAGATCGAGGTCATCATATTTTTAAACACCTGTTTCTGCTCGATATTGGCTCCCTGCTGCATCCCGTTCTGGATCATGGAGACAAAGCCCTTCATCCATTTATTTTTCCCGATCGTCTTCTCAAAATCAGTAGATTCTAAGACCTTCAGAAGGCTCTGGGTTTCAAATCCTTTAAAATACTTCTGCATGGCAGAATATTCCATCAACTGTTCAAACCGCTCAAGGACCCTCGCCGCGTCGCCGTTCTCATAGCGTGCCGTGAGCGCCGCCAGAAAAGCTGCCCCCTCGCGCACATTCCCTCTGTCGTGGGTGCTGCTGATGTATCTGTTCAGATAAGGCAGGAGCTTTCCTTTGATCAGCGCGGCGTTCTCCTGTGTGCTCCCCGGCCCGGCATTGCCGCCGAACTTAAGGTGCTGCTCCATCTCCGTCACCTTTTCCTGTCCGCTCTTTAGCATCCCGCTCTTTATGTCCTTTATGGTCTGCTCAATCTCTTTCAGGATATGCTTACCCTCCGCCATATCCGTATAGCGCTTCATGAAATCCAAGATTCCTGCCCGAAGCTCCACATTCTTCGTCTCGCCCATCGCCTGGCGCAGCAGCGAAAAAAATGCCCCCTGAAAACGGATAGAAGCGTCGCTCTGTTCTTTTAAAAACGCAAGCATGTTCTGCGGGTCCACCTGGATCATCTCAAGGAACTGCGCAAGCTCCTGCGCCGAGCCTTCGCCCATCCCCGCCTTCACCTGATTGCTCAACTGCTCGAAAAAGACGGTAGCGAACTCCTGGGTCATCACCCCTTCGGACTTCATCTGGGCGATAAACCCTTCAAAATTAGATTGATACTGGAACTTAAGCCCTACATTCTGCTCCTCTGCAGCAGAATCACTCCTCGCATCCGCCCGCACAACCTTATTTGGATTAACCGGCCCCTGGATACGCGGATCCTCGCGGTTTTGCATATCGGCTCTCGGCTGCGACATGTTGTCATAATTCCCTGCCATGGGAGTCGTGACTCTCAAAATATTAGACATTTTTTCACCTACTACTATTTTTCTATTAATTTTTTCGATTTTGGGTCGATATATATGTTTATAAAATGTGTTGACATTAGAGTAACACATCTAACTCTCTGTTGGCAATATTTTAAGATAAATTTATTATAAGATAAGGTGGTGCGAACACTATGGATGCTTCTATGGAAAGCTTGTTAGAGACTTATCTCTTTGAAACTAACTCCCTGCTCGACGGGTTGGATGAACTCCTGATTAACGCCGAAAAGATCGGAGACTTTTCTGAGGATGACGTTAATGAAATCTTCCGCAGTATGCACACAATCAAAGGTTCTTCTGCTATGCTCGAATTCAACTGTCTTATGGAGATTGCCCATCATATAGAAGATCTTTTCTTCTATATCCGTGAAAACGGCATTGATTCTCTGGATCAGACGCATAAGAGCGAACTTTTTAACCTGATGTTCAAATCAACGGACAAACTCCGTTCAGAGATTGAAAAGGTCGAGAATAACGAACCGCTCGAAACTAATATCGACAGTTTTGTCGGGGAAATTAACGGACTGCTGAAAAAGATTTCAGGAGAATCCGAGGATGCTGCCGACACTAAATCCGGCGGCAATGCCGAGGCTCCTTCTGACGGCGCGAAGGCGGCGGCTATTCCTGTTTCGGCAGGGGATGTTCCCTATTTTATTCACGTTTATTTTGAAGACGGATGCGGCATGGAGAACCTGCGCGCATTTATGATCGTGAACGCTCTTCAGGAAAGAGAGCTTAACTTTACTTATTATCCGAATGATATAGACACGAATCCAGACAGCGCCGAGAAGATTATCGAGGACGGCTTCTATATCGGTTTCCACACCGAAGAAGAGCTTGAGAAGGGTGCTACCGTAGTCGGCAACGCCCAGAATATACGCTCCTACGAGATGGTGGAGAACCAGGAAACTCCTGCCCCGGAAGAGAACGAGCCGGAGGAGAAGGCAGTGAGCGCCGAAAATAATACTGCTTCACCGGCAGCTTCCGCTCCTGCGAAGAGCAAATCAGACACTGCTCCCGCAAAAAAGAAGGATACTGCTCCCCACGGCGCTGTTAAGCAGGATCTAATCAGTGTTAATCTGTCAAAGCTTGATGCTTTGATGGCACTGGTAGGTGAGATCGTTATCACTGAGTCGATGGTCACCTCCTCTCCGGATCTCCAGGGACTGAATCTTGACAACTTTAATAAATCCGCACGCCAGCTCCGCAAGCTGACGGACGATTTACAGGATATCTCCATGTCTCTCCGGATGGTATCCGTATCCGGCGTCTTCCAGAAGATGAACCGTATCGTACGTGATATGAAGCAGAACCTTAACAGGGATGTACGCCTTACCATCATCGGAGAGAACACCGAGGTGGACAAGACCATTGTAGACGGTATCGGTGACCCGCTGATGCACATCGTCCGTAATGCCATCGACCACGGCATCGAGGAGAATGTTGAAGACCGTATCGCTGCCGGCAAGGATCCTCAGGGCGAGGTCATCCTCTCCGCTACCCATACAGGAAGCGAAGTTATCATTTCCGTATCCGACGACGGCCGCGGTATGGACACTGACGCGATTCTTGCAAAAGCAGCGCGCAACGGCATCCTGACCAAGCCGGAGTCCGATTATTCCCAGAAGGAGATCCTGATGCTTCTGATGACACCCGGATTTTCCACCAATACGGAAGTGACCGAATATTCCGGACGTGGCGTAGGGCTTGACGTTGTGAAAAAGAACGTGGAAGCTATCGGCGGCGTTGTTACCATTACAAGTGAATTAGGAAAGGGAAGCTGTACGACGCTCAAGATTCCGCTTACCCTGGCAATTGCAGATGGTATGGAGATTTCCGTCGGCAAATCCATCTTTACCGTTCCGATCTCCAACATCAGGCAGTCCTTTAAGGCGACCGAGGAGGATATCGTCCTCGACCCGGCCGGACATGAGATGATCCGCTGCATGGATGCATTTTACCCGATAGTGCGCGCTCACGAGCTTTACAATATCCCGGATGCATGCACGAAGATCGACGATGGTATCCTGATGTGGGTAGAAGCAAGTGATAAATCCTATTGCCTGTTTGTTGATAAGCTGATCGGGGAGCACCAGGTTGTCGTGAAGCCTCTTCCGCCGTATCTGCAGCAGTTCCATATTAAAGATTCCGGTATCAGCGGATGCACGATTCTCGGAGATGGAAACATTAGTATTATCCTTGACATAGCTCATGTATATGAAGCTGCAAGAGGAATATTTTAGAGATAGATGAGGAGGTAACAACATGGCAGAAACAACTGTTGATCTTATTGAAACTGAAGAAGGACAAAGCTCTAAGAGCACTCAGCGTTTCCTTACTTTTGTGTCTGACAATATTACTTTCGGCGTAAGCACAGATTATGTGATAGAGATTCTCTCCAGTTACATGATCTGCACGCTGCCAATGGTTCCTGATTATATTAAGGGAATTATCAATCTGCGCGGCCAGACGATTCCGATCATTGATATCCGGCTGCGCATGGGAAAGATGCCCCAGGATTATACGGATGCCACCTGCATCATTATTCTTGAGATTAAGGATATTTCTGTAGGTATTGTCGTTGATTCTGTAACACAGGTACTGGATATCGATCTGGACCGGATATCTCCGATCCCGACGCAGAACCAGCAGGAGCTGACCTCTTCCATGATCTCAAGGGAAGATGGTTCGGTCATCCTCTTCCTTGACTGCGAGGAACTGATCAGCCAGTAAGCGCATCTAATTTACGAAGTAAGGAGTTACAGTATGTTATCACTTAACGAGAACGATTTCCGAAAGCTAATCACATTCATCAAAAGCCGCTACGGTATTGATCTGTCACAAAAGCGGCAGCTAATCGTCGGAAGACTTTCTAATACCGTTGTGTCGATGGGGTACTCTACCTTCACCGAATACATCGACCATATCCTGTCCCAGAAGGATCCGCAGGATATTGAGCTTATGCTTAATAAACTAACGACTAATTACACCTTTTTCCTGCGTGAGTCTGCTCATTTTGACTATTTCAGGGACACGGTCCTCCCTTATCTGGAGAGAACCAAGCGCGACCATGTCTTAAGTATATGGAGCGCTGGCTGTTCCTCCGGCCAGGAGCCCTACACGCTGTCGATGATCCTCAAGGAGTATTTCGGTTCCAAGGCGGGGAACTGGGACACACGCGTCCTTGCTACGGATATCTCCCAGAATGCTCTGAAGGCTGCCTCTGAGGGCATCTATGACGAGGAGTCCTTAAGCGCGATTCCGACCTCATGGAAGCAGAAATACTTCAAACGCACGAATGAACCCGGTGTCTATCAGGTAGCCGATGTGTTGAAAAATAATGTAATTTTCAGGACATTTAATCTGATGGATCCCATCCGTTTTAGATTGAAATTTGACGTAATATTTTGCCGTAACGTAATGATTTATTTTGACCAGCAGACAAAGGATGCCCTTGTACAGCGGTTCTTCAACGCCACCGTACCCGGCGGTTATCTGTTCATCGGTCATTCAGAGAGTTTAAATAAGGCGACTACTCCTTATAAATATCTCATGCCATCGGCCTACCGCAAGGAATAGCCAGGCGGCAATGTCAAAAAGAAAGGTACTGCAATGGCAAACAAAAAAATTAAAGTTTTAATTGTAGATGATTCCCTTGTGTTTGTGAATTTTTTATCCAAAGAACTTCCGCTTGCTGACAGCAACATCGAGATTGTCGGTTATGCAATGAACGCGGCAGAGGCTATGCGGAAGATTCCTCTCACCAAACCGGACGTCATCTCCCTTGATGTCGAGATGCCAAGAACAAACGGAATAGATTTTCTGAAGGAGCTGCTTCCAAAGCATCTCCTTCCCGTCATTTTGGTATCCTCACTGAATGTCAGCGTGTTCGATGCTCTCTCCAACGGAGCTGTTGACTTCGTAAAGAAGCCGGACATGACCCGCAACTACAGTTCGCGGGTCTTCATCCAGAACCTGGCTTCCAAAATCAACATTGCTTCCAACGCAACAGTCAAGCTTCCAAGAGTATTCCGCGGAAGTGCTGCCCTCAAAAAGGACACAGGTACACAGGCGCAGCCGGCTGCATCTTCACCGGCCGTAGCGATCCGAAAGCCGGTACTTTCTTCTATCTCTGCGCCCAAGCTTACAAACCGCAGCCTGCGGCTTAACGACTTTATCATCGCTCTCGGCGCTTCTACCGGAGGAACCGAGGCTACTTTACAGGTACTAGAGCAGCTTCCTGCCGACATTCCGGGCATGGTGATCACCCAGCATATGCCGGAGGGCTTCACCAATATGTATGCACAGCGCCTGAACCGCCTGTGTAAGATGGAAGTCAAAGAAGCCGTAAACGGCGATGTCGTCCGCAGGGGTCTTGTCCTTATCGCTCCGGGCGGAGAATGCCAGATGAAGGTTGTCCGTCTCGGCGGGCACTATACCGTACGTATCTATCCCGGCGAAAAGGTAAGCGGGCACCGTCCTTCTGTGGACGTCCTCTTCCAGTCAGTGGCACAGGCCGCCAAATCCGGCGCCGTAGGGATCATCCTTACCGGCATGGGGCAGGACGGGGCTTACGGGCTTTTAGATATGCATAAGGCCGGAGCTTATACCATCGGCCAAGATAAGGAGTCCTGCGTCGTGTATGGCATGCCCATGGTGGCGCAGAATATCGGCGCGGTGACTGTACAGGCATCATGCGCAAATATACCATCAGTGTTGATGAATTATCTGAATACGCTGTAGAATGATAAAAAAGTAAACCACCCATTATTTTTAATTTCCCCATCCCGGGGATTGGGCATAAAAAAATAATGGATGGTTTTTTTATTCTTTATTTACCAAAGAAATGTTTCATCTCTGCCTGGAAACGAAGAATGCCTTGGGAATTTCTGCTTATACAGGGCAAAAATCTCCCGCTTCTCTCCCGTCTCTCCCATCCCCTCCTTTATCCCGGCGATAGCCGCCAGCAACCTCTATGATCTCACGTTCAAAATCCAGTAAATAATCAAATCCCTGACCATCCGCAAAACCGATATTATCCGCAAGGCTTGACGCCGCCATCGACGACAACGGCCCATCATACAGATACAGAAAAAACAGACGGATACCATATCGGATAAAGCTTCCGCTCCACCCCAGCGATCCTTTCGGGTTCCTGGAAGCCTTTTTCGCCTCCGCAAAATCACCTGTATAAAACTTCAAGACATAATATCAGTAATCCCCATAATGTTCCTGGAAAGCTCTGAATTATCCATATTGGTATATCCTCTTGGATTTCCCTTTATCCTGGATCCAAAAGGTACAGGGAAATTTTTAGGCTCATTATCCTCTGCGGCAGTTGCTTCTACCATTGCCTGCAAACGCTAATATTGCTCCTTGGTAAAGAGTCCGGCTATCTCGAGAATGATTTTCTGAAGGTTTTCTCTGCTCAGTTCTTTTAGCTTTGTCTTCATCTGTGAGATCTCCTCTGCTCTTTTTGTTTGGATTCTTATTATACTGGTATATATTATACACCTTAATTACGAACAAAACGGCACTGGATTTCATAACATTTTACTTACATGTTGCAATACTTTCCCTAAAATATTCTCCTATTTTAGCGATAAATCTGATCACATCACCCTTCATCTCTATTGGAAACGACTCTAGCACTGGTGCTGTCTCAAAACTCAATACTCCGCCAAAACGAATATTGCGCAATCCCCGCACAAATCCTTCCCAATCGGTAGATGCCTTATTCTCCCTCGTCTTTGTGAATGTAAATGGGATTTGATGAAGATCAGCAATTCCATCATTGTCATGGATGTGGAGAACTTTAAGATGAGAATCCAGCATTCCAACAAAACTTTCCATATCAATTCCCACCAGATTTGCATGACCCGTATCAAAACAAAATCCCAAAATCTCCGCATGATACTTATCATTAAACCGATCTATCCGCTCCACCGCTTTTCTCACATCACAGCATGGTCCCTCAACAATATGCCCGGAAATATTCGTGTAAAGATTCTCGATACACATCGTAATCCCCAGCTCCTTTGCCAGAGGAGCCAGAGTATCTAAAAACTTCTCTGTCTCCTGCCATTCCAGCTCCTCCGAGCCAAGAAAATGCGACAGCTTAAATCCATGCACTACAATATATGAACATCCTAAAAAAGCGCAGAGCCTCATACTCTTTGGTGCCACCGTTCCCCACAGATAATCATTCAACTCCCTGCTGCCGCGCGGAACATACATCGGATAAGGCATATGCATCTGGTGGATTGTAATACCGACTTCCTTTGCCGCGTTTTTGTGGCTCCGGAAAAACTCTTCCAGCTCCGTATCTGTTCGGTCAAAAAATAAATTTTTCTCATTCCGATATAACATACTGTTTGTCAAATATCCATTCAGGCTGAAATCTACGCATGAAAATCCAGCTATTTTTAGCAATTCAAAACCAACTTTCGGCATCTCGTCATCAATTACGTTTCTGGTCTGTACTCCTATCTTTAACATCTCTCACTTCTCCAAGAAATACTTTTTCAATCAAACACTCATGTATTTTCGTTGTCTTATCATAATTTAACCTGTTGTGCTATTTTATTTTTCTAATACTTGAAATGTCTAAAAGG
>CANAPP010000019.1 GCA_947363565.1 uncultured Lachnospiraceae bacterium
CCATGCCTTGCAAACCTGCATAAATACTGAATGTGTGGAGTTTTGCTCATGGCTACTAGACTTAATTTTTTGGAGGTGATGAAATGAACCCAATCATTCAAGTAGAACATTTCGCAAAAAAATATGGAAATTTTACAGCAGTAGACGACATTTCCTTTACCGTGGACGAGGGCAGCATTTTCGCTTTCCTTGGCCCCAACGGTGCGGGCAAGAGTACAACCATCAACACGCTTTGTACCATCCTGGACAAAACTGAGGGACGCCTGATCATCAATGGGCATGATGTTTCCGGCGAACGGGATTTGGTACGAAAAGACATTGGAATCGTCTTCCAGGATTCAACCCTTGATACAAAAATGACCGTAGAGGAAAATCTGAAATATCATTGCAGTTTCTACAAAGTGCCTAAAAATGAGGTACAGGAACGCATTGACTTCGCTCTTGGCCTGGTGGAACTTACAGATTGGAAAAAGGCCATTGCGGGCAGTCTGTCTGGCGGTATGAAACGGCGGGCCGAGATTGCCAGGGGACTGGTTCATAATCCGAAAGTATTGTTTCTGGATGAGCCGACTACCGGACTCGATCCGCAGACGAGGGCCAGTGTCTGGAAATATATTCAGCAGCTTCAAAAACAAAAGAAGATGACCATCTTCCTGACTACTCACTACATGGACGAGGCAGAGATCTGCTCGAAAATTGTCATCATGGATCACGGTAAAATCGTTGCCAGCGACACACCTGAGAACTTGGAACACCAATATACCAGCACAGAGGTGGATGTTGTCTGTACACAGACGGAGCAACTGGAAAGCGTACTGACACAGCGAGGTATTTCTTATGACAAAACCGAGAACCATATGATTTTCCGCACAAAGAACGCACCGATGGTACTGGAAATTTTATTTTGCTGCAAGGAAACCATCCTTGATTTTGAAGTAAAAAACGGGACGCTGAATGAAGTGTTCCTTGCCATTACAGGAAAGGAGATTCGAAAGGTATGAACCCTATCATCGCAATTATTGAAAGAAATCTGCTGAACTATATCCGCAACAAGGCACGGCTTTTGGGAAGTCTGTTTATGTCCTTTTTCATGCTGGTGATGTTTTCATTTTTGATGAAATCCTCTATGAGTGGTTTGGGCCAGCCCATGAACTATCTGCTGGCCGGCGTCATCATCATGACTGTTTTTCAAACCGGCATTAACCATTCCTCCGAGATTTTGTCTGACATCGCGGGTGGTTACATGAAAGAAGTTATGGTGGCCCCAATTTCCCGCAGCGAAATTTCCATTGGCAACATTGCGGCGGGAGCGCTGGTCGCAACCTTGCAGGGAGCCATTATGATGATACTTGCCATTTTTCTGGGGCTTCATGTTTCGGTTTTGCAATTTCTGCTGATGTTGATCATGATGCTGCTCTCGGCTATGACTTTCAGTGCGATCGGCCTGTTCCTTGCAACAGTTTCCCGGAACGCCCCCGCCTTTCAAACGGTCAGTTCCATGGTCATGATGCCCCTGACCTTTGTTTCCGGCGCATACATCCCCACAACGATCATGCCCGGTTTCCTCCTGCCAGTGGTCTATCTGAATCCGCTGACTTATACGACCTCCATTTTCCGCTATATTGCTTTGGGTGCGTATAAGCTGACCACGATGGAACTTTTAGAGCAGGGCATGGCGTTTGCTATCGGTGGATTTGTGATTACACCGATCATGGGTTTGGCAATCACAGTTTTGATCGGTGCCTTTTTCTTCGTACTATGTGTCCGCAAATTTAATCAGGCGGATTTCTCTACGGTAAAAGTCGCTACAGGAATGCGCGGCGGTGGCGCACCGGCAAGGTAAGGGAGGTAACACATGGAATTGCAGTTTGAACAGGTTGCAAAAAACTATAAAGACAAAAAAGTCCTCAAAGGAATTTCCCTCGCCATGGAAACCGGAGTCTATGGGCTGCTCGGCCCCAATGGCGCGGGTAAGACGACCATGATACGGATTCTGGCCGATGTGCTACGTCCCAGCAAAGGGCGGGTCCTATGCAACGGCAGGGACATTCACGCCATGGGAGACGAATACCGGGCAAAAATCGGCTACCTACCCCAGGATGTCAGCTTTTACGGTGACTTTACCGGCAAAGATTATCTGGAATATTCAGCGGCACTGAAAGGTATGGAAAAGTCCATGGCCAGAAAGCGGATAGAGGAATTGGCATACGTCGTTGGTTTGCAGAATGATCTGGATCGGAAATGCGCCGCCTATTCGGGCGGGATGCAGCGCAGGCTTGGCATCGCACAGGCCCTGTTGGATAACCCGGAAATCCTGATTCTGGATGAACCCACTTCCGGTCTTGATCCCTATGAGCGTATCAAATTCCGAAATATTATCTCCGCCTATGCAAAAGACCGTCTGGTGCTGCTTTCTACTCACATTGTTTCCGATGTTGAGCACATTGCCGCGCAGATTATGATGATGGAGTACGGTGTTATTCAATACACACTTACCAATGCAGAGTACATCAAAAAGATGGATGGATGTGTCTGGTTAGTGAAAATGCCCGCCGAGCAGCTTGTAGAATATCAAAATCAAGCCGTTATCAGCAATGTCATTGCCAAAGAAGATCATATGGAGGTGCGCGTCATTGATGAATCAAAGCCCGCTCGTAAAGCAGTGCAGGCTGTACCCACATTGGAGGATGCATATTTATATATTTTCAACTACTTGCCCGGAAAGAAAAGGAGGTAATGTTCATGTCACTATTCTATTTTGAACTCCAAAAGCTGCTGTTCAATAAGAAAACCAGCCTTTTACTGCTATGTCTGTTTGCGCTTTATAGCGTTATTGGCTTTACTTCCACTATATTTCTGATTGGCAGCAATGATAGTTACCGTGCATATGAGGAAATGGCTGTTGCTTATGAGGGATCGTTTGACAACGAAAAGGCTGCTGAAGCAGAACACATTTATAACGAAGTGAGTGCCCGCTATGGCACAGATTCCAGGATGATCGCCCGAAGTGTCAAAGACCAGCCAGAAATCATTTTAGCGGTGAACTACTACGCCTATGCCCAGCAGGTGGAGGAATATTGGAACGGTACGCCGCCAGAGAGTGCCGAAGAACCCTGTGGCATTGCCCTGCTGAAATCAAAGTTGGCAGAGTTGGAGAACCAGGGAAAGCAAGATACATTCGCCTATCGAAAACTCTCTGATGCCCTGAAATGCCTGATTGAACTTGGTGAACCGACGTTTGCCAATATTCTGTTATGGGAGAACTTGTTCAACAACTGGGGGGAGCATATGATGCAGTTTCTTCTGTTTGTGCCGCTGACATTTATCATCGCACCGGTTTTCGCTGTGGAACGGTCAAGCGGCATGGACAATCTGATTTTAAGTTCCCGCTATGGCCGGAAAAAGATTGTCACAGCAAAACTGTTGAGTGTACTTGTTGCCTCCACCGTTGTAGTCATATTGTATTTGGTAGCTACCTTTCTTTTCGGTTTTCTTCCTCACGGAAGCCTGCATGGATGGAATGCTGCCATTCAGTCCATTCCCACATATGCCAGATCAATGTTCCACTTCAAGGTTTGGCAGCTTGCACTTGTGGGAGCTGCATGGCTCATTTTCACCGGTGCGGTTTACGGCCTGATCGTCAGCTTTATCTCATCTCGTATGAAAAGCCAGATGGGAACGGCAGGCATCAGCCTGGTGCTTCTGTTTGTAAATGTGGGATTGGCAGCAATGGGTGATACGGTCCTCCAAAGAATCCAGCCGCTTGTGGACTTTGGACTGGCAAACGTCACTTTAATCAAAGAGGTATTCGGCGCTCATAAACTTTTCGATGTATTTGGCGTGAGTATCAGCTACCCCGTTATGGCGGTTTTTGTTTTAACCTCTATTGCTGCCCTCGCTATCTTTGGGATTTACCAAGGACAAAGGAGCAGAACTGTTGCATAAACAGCATTGTTTTTATATGCTATTTGATATTTCGCCTTTGTTCTTATGTTGATCGCGCATCTGCTCCACCATGCAGTCCAAGGTTTTTACTACGAAAATCTTTCATCCTCCGTACAAGCCGCGAACTTGCACGGTAGCTGTTTTGTCTGCTGTTCTATTTCTGGCATTTCGGGATAAAACAAGACATCGGCAGAAAGCCCTAAGCGATAGATTACATCGGCAAGGACTTCGACGGACGCATTGACTCGCCCCTTTTCTATATTTGGGATATGTCGAAGTCCTCTGCCGTTTTCTTTCCGCTTATTATCTGATATCAACTAATCTCTTCCCGTAATCTTTGTCTTCCTTCCTGCATAATATCATAAGATGACCGGTCAGATGTTTCCTCCCATGCCCACCTTCATCCAGGTATCATATATATTCCGCTTAAACTCTTTTTCTTTTCCTATCTCCGGGAGATTACACTGCCACGGCCCATCCGCCGCCCTCCGCAGATATCCGGTGCGAAGATCCTCCTCGGAGAAGGAAAAGTGTCCCCTATGGTCTGTGAAGAATTCAGGATGCATCAGATACACCGCCGCCGTCACATCCCAGTTATAAAAGCCGCCGATCCCGTAATCCTCCTCATTATAGCCAAACCAGTAATCCGTCCGCTCCCGGATATACCCGGCAATGGGTTCTTCCTGGGAAAACAGCTCCCTTCGATACTCTTCCCTGGTAAACAGCACCTTAAGGCAGTTATTTCCTGTGATCACGGATACATTCCGCCCGTGTCTTAATACGTTGCAGGACGCATGGGGGTCGCAGGAAAAATTAAGCTCATCCATCACTTTCTTTTCAAATACCAGCGGCCTGGTTATCCCGCCCATCAGCACGATCTCCTTCACTTTCTCAAAAAAGTGCGGATCCTTTTCATAGGCTCCATTAAGGTTCGTAAGGGAACCGGTGGCCAGGATGGACAGCTCTCCCGGACAGGCATCCGCCATGCGGACAAGATAATCGGCCGCCTCGCTGTCGTACTCGCCGGCTCTTTCCCCGCCCCGCTTTACCGTGATATCCTCACGCCCCAGATCCTTTAGCATCCTCTGGATCGTCTGGTATACCACTTCCAGCCGGTTATTGCCATAGGTTGCCGTGATACCGTGAAGCTTTGCCTCTTTTTCGCATCCCAGCAGATATAAAAGGGCAAGCCCGTCATCCACGTCACAGTCCTTCACCCCGAAAGTATTATCACAATCAAAGATAATCTGTTTCATCGTTATCCACTCTCCCATCTTCTGTTTCATGTACCGGATATGCTACATCTTTTCACGTCCTTCGGCAGGTGCCATGCCTGTCTTCCGGCCGATCTCTATTCCAACAGGATCCCCCGGCGCTATCCCCAAAGCTTCCAGATCACTGCCTGTCATCATGCAGAGCACTTCGCCTCCCGGGGTGTCTACTGTGACTTCCGCCGTCTCCCCCATGAACACTATATCCTTTACCCGGCAGTCCTCTCCTGACGGGATGATCCGAAGGTCAAAGGGGCGTACCCAGATCTCTTTCCCTCCATCCCGGATATAGTTCATCCTGCCAAAATACTCCGCCACCTCCCGGTTTATGGGATGCCGGAAAATATTCCGGGGCGTATCGTACTGAAGGATCCGCCCGCCGCTCATCAGGGCGATACGGTCCGAGAACTTCAAAGCTTCCTGCTTATCGTGGGTCACAAGCACCGTTGTCAGCCTATTCTCCCGGTGAAGCTTCCTCACCAGCTCCCCCATCTCCGCCCGAAGCCTCTCATCCAGCCCGGAAAACGGTTCGTCCAGAAGAAGGAGCCTCGGGTCTGCCGCGAGAGCCCTGGCAAGGGCTACCCTCTGCATCTGTCCCCCGGACATCTCCCTGATCTTCCGATCCTCATATCCGGTCAGCTGCACCTGGCCAAGAAGCCGGCTTACCGTCTCCTTCTGCCGCTCCTTTTGTACTCCCCGGATACGCATGGGAAAAGCGATATTCTTCCCCGCGGTCATATGGGGGAACAGGCGCAGATCCTGGAACACGATCACCGTTCCCCTCTTCTGGGGCTGGATGCCGTTCATTTCCTTCCCGTCGATCAATACCTTTCCTGTCCCCGCCTCCAAAAGCCCGGCAATACTTTTGAGAAGCGTACTCTTCCCGCAGCCGGACGCTCCCAGAAGGGAGATGAACTCCCCGTCCGCAATATCCAGGCACAGGTCATGAAGTACCTTCGTCTCTCCAAAAGCCACATTTAGATTTTCAATTCTTAAGCTCATATCCGCTCCTATGTATAAAACGCTGTATCTGTATTCCTGCTCCATCTGTCAGCTATTTTTTCAAATATCGCAAATACCGCCAAGGTAATGCAAAGGAAGATCACGCTGTATGCGCAGGCAATGTTCCTGTCCCCGCTCTGCAGGTAAGGCACCATGACGATGGTAAAGGTCTTCACCTGCCCGCCGCCGATCAAAAGGGTCAAAAAATACTGGCTGAAAGACACGATGTAAGACATGCAGAACGCCGACAGGATAACCGGGATAAGAATCGGCAGTGTCACACGAAAGAATGCCTGCCCCGCCGATGCTCCAAGAACCCTAGCCTGTTCCTCAAGCCGCGCTCCCACCGCCGCCGTCCCGTCCATCAGCAGCCGTACCCCGTAGGGAAGCGAGCAGATCAGATGGGCGATCACCACGCCCGCAACCGTATTATTAAGCCCCAGCTTAATAAAGGTGATCTGGACGCCCATGGCAAACACCGTTGCCGGGACCATAAAGGGAAGGACCGTCAAAAAATACACGAGACCTTTCCCCGGAAATTCGTACAGTACCAGCGCTCTCGCCGTCATCGTCCCGATCGCTACCGACAGCAGGGCAACTGCCGAAGAGATGATGATGCTGGAAGCAAAAAGCTTTGTAAGCACTTCGCTCCTTTGGAATATCCCGTCAAGCGCCCGCAGGGAAAACACCTGGGGCCAAAGATCCGGCCATGCCCACCGCTCGGTAACCGTCCAGACAAGCATCACCGCCACCGGCAGGATAATGGCCAGCACAAACATTATAAGGATGATATCCGTGATCATAAATCTTCTTTTCTTCACCGCTTTTTCTGGCTCCTCCCTCATTTTTTACCAGCCAGTTTTTTCTGGCTCCTCGTCATCAGGATAAAATACAGTCCCGCGCAGACCAGGGAAATGACAATGATCAGGCCGTTTAACGCCATGGCGTATGGCCTGTTCCTGAGATCCGGGTGTGTATACTGGATATAGGCCTGCACAGGCAGCGCCTTCGGTGTCGTCGCCCCCAGGATAAACGGCAGCTCATAAGCGCCCAGGGCAAAGACGAAGATGATCAGGAAGCCGCTGGATATCGTACTGGCGCAAAGAGGAAGTGTCACCCTAAGGAAAGTCTGCACCTTTCCGGCTCCGAGATTCACCGCCGCCTCGCCGAGCTTCCCGTCGATATTAGCCATCAGCGCGATGACAAAGTAGATGATAAAGGGAATTTCCTTCCAAAGATACGCCAGGATAATCCCAAATCCTCCCGCGTCATAGATCAGCGCCGGGAACTGCTGCTGCTCCCCGATAAGGCCGAAGGCATAGGCGAGCCTCGCCAGAAGTCCGTTCTGGGAACAGATATTGATGGCAAAAAGCGCCACAACAACATGGGGGACGATGATAGGAAGCTGCACGATCCTCATCATTTTCCCCTTCGTCCTGCATCCGTTCACAAGCAAAGCACATAACAAAACGCCCGCCGCCGTAGAAAACAGCGCCGAGAATAATGCAATCCTAAGGCTATATAAGACCGAATTTACCATATCCGGCTTTGTCAGTATCTCTTTATAGTAAAATAGCGTCGGCTCCCTCAGGCCAAAAGCCGGGATCACCCCAAGACTCTGGGTAATCCCGGTAATCAATCCAATCAGGAAGAAAATGGTCAAAACAATCTGAGGAACCAATAAGATATATGGCGTCAGCTTCCTTTGCATTATTTCCCTACAACCTCTTCTAACCAGATCTCCTCGATAATCGGCACAAGCTCCGCAGGCATCTCCGGAAGACGCTTGGACAGCAACTCGTCCTGGGCGATATTGCCCTTTCCGAGATCCACCTTGTCAAAGGCTTCCTTCTGCTCGTCGGACAGCTTATTGTAATCCACGACCGGAAGGACCTTCATCTTGTCAAAACGGTCCGCCTGGATCTCCGGGGACATCATCTCATTGATGGCCACCATCGCGCCCGCCTTATTCCCGGAATTTGCCGCGATCGCCATGAAGTTCGTATTTCCGATCGTCCCCTTATCAAACTGGAAAGACTGGGTCGTCTCGGTATAGGTTCCGTCCGCAATCTTAATGGAAGTGCCGAAAGCGTCATAAGTCATATTCAGCACAAGCTCACCGTCCGCAAACATATTATCTACCGTGGTGGAAGCATCTGGGAAGGTCTTTCCCTCATTCCAGAGATAAGGATTCAGCTTCCTTAAATATTCTAAGGCCGGCTCGATAGCCTTCTTCACCGTCTCCTTGTCCGCTTCCATATCAAGGAACTGCTCATAGCCGCAGATATCGTAGATGACATTCCGCACAAATACACTTCCGGTAAAGTCCGGGAGCGCCGGGTAAGTCACTTTGCCCTTGTTCGCCTTTGCAACCTCCAGAAGCTCGTCGGTATTCTTCGGAAGATCCGGCGTCACGGCCGTATCCGCGATCATTACCATCTGTGCCTTGCCGTAGGGCGCCTCATACCCTTCAATAGGATAGGCGAAATCAAGCGTCACGTCCTCTGACTCGGCATCGATATAATCCCCGAAGTTCGGGAGCTTCTCCACAAATGGCCCGTAAAGCATATTGTTCTCTTTGGCAGACTGGAAATTCTCCCCATTGATCCAGATCATGTCTATGCTCCCGTCTTCTTCCCCTGCCTGGATCTCGCCGGAAAGCTGGCTCAACACCTGGTCGATGTCCATGGGCACACGCTCCATGGTGATCTCATACTTCTCCTTCATGGCCGGCGCAAATACATCATCCAGCCATTTGTTCAGCACTTCATCTCCACCCCAGCCGTAAAAGGTTACGGTACTGCCCTTCGCAGCTTCTTTAAGCTCGTCAAAAGTCATATCCTTTATCTCTTTGCCGCCCTGGCCTTCGGAAGTCTTCTCATCGCCGGCTGTCTCTTCTTTCTGTGCCTCTTCCTTTTTCTGATCATCGCCTGCGCAGGCCGCAAGCCCGAAGACCATGACCGTACTCATCAGCAATGCAAGTATTCTCTTCTTCATCTCTTCCTCCCTGTTTTGCTTGGTTTTTTAATCATAGTTCACCGCTTAGGTTATAATCATAGCATATTGCAAAGTTCATGTCCAATTGATAAATGATATATATACTCATTGATAAAATCTATAAATACCTTCCTCAAAATGCTGTTCTTCAAAAATTCCTCGGTGCAATAACAATATTCGCAGTTCGTATTATAGTGGTATTATATAGTACTACTAATAGCAAAATTGATTTTATCAGAAAACAGCAAAACAGCGAAGCATATCATTATACACTTCGCTGTTTTATTCCGATTATTCACAATATATGTACAGCTTCTCTACAGATTCTTCCACACCTCTGCCACATCCAGATCTGTCGTAATCTCATTTACGATCCGCTGGCTGTCCACATGGAAGACCTCCTGCTTCTTCATGTCCATGGTGACAAAGGCGGCAAACAAAAGGAGACACAAAAACACCCGCGCACCGAAGGTGCTTTCGCTCCCCGCTCCCTCTTCCCCGTAGAGGCGGTTGTAGGAGCTGCTGTACCTTGGATGGACTGCCGGGGGCGTAAAGCGGTCGCTGTAGCGCTGCCTTGTCTGCTCTAAAAGCTCTCTTCTGCGTCTTTCCGAATCGTTTCTATCTGTCATATATCTTCCTCCATTCACTGCTCTTCCAGTCTTTTTATACTGTATGCAGGAACACCGGAAAATATATCCTGGCTCCGCGAAGCCGCAAAAAGCTGCCGGGCTTTACTACCGGTCTGCCAGCTCTTTAATGATATCCTCCCATTTCACGCCTTTTTCCACCATGAGCACCATGGCATGGTAGAGGAAATCCGCCAGCTCGTACTTCACTTCCTCCGGGTTCTTATTCTTGGCGGCAATGACGATCTCCGTAGCCTCTTCACCCACTTTCTTCAGGATCTTATCCAGCCCCTTGTCAAAAAGGTAATTGGTATAAGACCCTTCCTTCGGGTTTTCCCTGCGGTCGATGATAGTGTCGTATACCTTCTCAAAAATCTGCAGCGGATTCTTCGTATCATAATCCATCCCTACAAGAGGCTGGAAAAAGCAAGTAGGATTGCCGGTATGGCACGCCGCCCCGATCTGGTCTACTTTGGCAAGGAGCGTGTCCTTGTCGCAGTCTATGGTCAGTGACTTGACGTACTGATAATGCCCGCTGGTCTCTCCCTTCACCCAAAGCTCCTTACGGCTTCTGCTATAATAAGTCATCCGCCCGGTCTTTACCGTCCGGTCAAAGGCTTCCTCGTTCATATAGGCAAGCATCAGCACTTCCTGGGTCTTATAGTTTTGCACCACCACAGGGATCAGGCCGTTCTCATTAAGCTTGAACTCCGAAAAATCCATGATACTCTCAAAGGAGGTGATCTTAATGCCTTCTATGCCGCATTTTTCCTTAAAATCCCCGAAATCAAGCTCCGGCTGGCTGACATACTTGCCGGAAAGACCCTTGACCCCCGGGCATTTAAGGATCTTGAAAAGCTCCGATTCCTCCATCGTATCCGTCACAATGACCGACGGGATGTCCGTCACGTTCATCACCGAATTAAGATCCAGCCTGTGCATGAAGATAATCTCACTGCAGCACTCCTGGATGAGGCGCTTGCGCTTAAACAGCGCGTCAAAATCGTTGAGGGACACCGCGATCTTCTCTTTTCCGAACCGAAGCTTGGCATCCTCCATCATCTCCACGCCGTCATATTTGGAAAGATTGATGATCGCCCGCTTGGCTCCGGCATACAGGATCTTCTTTACATCCTCCTGGCGCCGGATATTTCCGCCCGCCACCATGGGGATGCGAATCACCCGGTTCATCCTGCGCATCAGGTCAATGGAAGCCTCATGCTCATCGTCTGTCTCGGACAGATCGAAGATGATCAGCTCATCAGCGCCAAGATCACTGTAGGATTTGGCCAGGCCGACGACATCCTCAGAAATCACCTCATCGTCATGAAACCAGCGGACAGCCTTTCCGCCGGCTATAAAGATACAAGGTATCAATCGTTTGTAACTCATATCTAATCTCCTCCTTTATAAGCTTCCTTTTGTCGTCCACGCCCCGCGAAGCCGCGGCTCACCCGCCGTCGCCATATCAAGGGCCTTTCCGAACGCCTTGAACAAAGCCTCCGCCTTATGATGGCTGTTCTCGCCGTCAAGGATCTTAAGATGGATGTTCATCATGGCGCTGTAGGATACGGCGTAGAAAAATTCCCGGATCATCTCCGTATCCATATCCCCGATACGGTCATTCGCAAACTCTGCCTGGAAGTTAAGGTACGGCCTTCCGGACAGGTCTATGGCACAGAGGGCAAGAGTTTCATCCATGGGAAGAAGCATGTGGCCATATCTTTTTATCCCTTTTTTATCTCCCACAGCCTGAAGGACCGCCTGCCCGAGGACGATCCCCGTATCCTCAACCGTGTGGTGGCAGTCCACAAAAAGATCGCCTTTCGCCTCCACCGTCAGGTCGAAAAGCCCATGTCTTGCAAAGCCGTCAAGCATATGGTCGAAAAAACCTACACCGGTGCTGATGGCATTGTTTCCCGTCCCGTCAAGATTGATGGTGACGGAGATATCTGTCTCCTTCGTCTTCCTTTCACATGTCCCAATCCGGTCCATCGCTTCTCTCCCTCCTTATCTTTCCTCGAATCTGACTCTGATTGAATTGGCATGGGCAGTCAGCTTTTCTGCCTCTGCAAAATACTCGATATCCTTGTGGATTTTTTCCAAAGCATCCCTCGAGTAAGAGATAATGCTTGATTTCTTGATAAAATCGTCCACGGAAAGCGGCGAGAAAAACTTCGCGGTCCCGTTAGTCGGAAGGACGTGGTTCGGCCCTGCGAAATAATCTCCCAAAGGCTCGCTTGAGTATTCCCCGATAAAGATGGCACCGGCATTGCGGATCTTTGTCATCACATCGTAAGGATCCTTTGTCTGGATCTCCAAATGCTCCGAAGCGATCTCATTGGCCGTCTCGACAGCTTCCTCCATTGTATCCGCCACCAGGATATACCCGTAATTATCGAGGGATCTTTTAATGATCGCTGACCGGTCAAGGGCGTCGGCAAACTTTTCGGCCTCCGCCGACACTTCCGCGGCCAGCTTTTCGCTGGTGGTGACAAGGATCGCCGACGCCAGCTCGTCGTGCTCCGCCTGAGAGAGTAGGTCTGCCGCCACATAGCGGGGATTGGCCGTCTCGTCTGCGATGACTAAGATCTCGCTCGGCCCTGCGATGGCATCGATGCTCACATGGCCGTACACCGCCTTTTTCGCCAGGGCTACATAGATATTTCCCGGCCCTACGATCTTATCTACCTTGGGGATGTGCGCCGTCCCGTAAGCCAGCGCGCCGATGGCCTGGGCGCCGCCGGCCTTAAAGATCACATTCGCACCCGCCTCATTGGCTGCGACAAGAGTCGTGGGCGTCACTTTGCCGTCCGCACCCGGCGGGGTCGTCATGATGATCTCGTCCACTCCCGCCACCTTTGCCGGAAGGATGTTCATCAGGACAGAGGAAGGGTAAGCCGCCTTTCCCCCCGGCACATATACGCCCACTCTCCTTAAGGGCGTCACCTTCTGACCAAGGACTGTCCCGTCGGACCTGCTGTCAAACCAGCTTGTCTGTCTCTGTTTTTCATGGTATGTACGGATATTGCGAAGAGCCTTCTTAATCACCGCGATGAGGGAATCATCGGTTAAGCGGTAAGCTTCCTCAATCTCTTCTTCGGTCACCCGGAGGTTCGATGCATCAATCTTAGCCCCGTCGAATTTTTTCGTATAAGCAAATACAGCCGCATCCCCTTTAAGCTTTACCGCCTCTAATATCTCATTCACACGCTCTTCGTACTGCCCGTAATGGTTCGGACTCCTTTTCAAAAGCTCCTCCAAGAGATTCTTTTTTGTATCCTGATCTAAGTGCAGTATCCTCAATCTTATCCATCTCCTTCTATGATTAATCCTGTCATTGGTACTTAACTTTGTATCTGCTCCCTGAGCTTCATCAGGAGCGGACGAATCCTGTCGCTCTCCATGCGCATGCTCACCGGATTGACGATCATCCGCGCGGACAGCGGGCAGACCTCCTCTAACACCTCAAGGCCGTTCTCCCTGAGTGTAGAACCTGTCTCCACGATATCCACGATCACCTCGGAAAGCCCCACGATAGGCGCAAGCTCGACCGAGCCGTTAAGCTTGATGATCTCCACTGTCTGATGCTTCGTATTATAAAAATAGTCCTTGGCGATATTCGGATACTTGGTAGCAACCCGGATCAGCTCGTGGTTCGAAAGATACTGCCTGGCACTTTTGTAACCGCAGACACACATCTGGCATTTCCCGTAGCCAAGGTCGAGGACTTCATGGACTTTCCTGCCTTCCTCAAGGATTGTATCCTTTCCCGCGACGCCGATATCCGCCGCGCCGTACTCCACATAGGTAGGCACATCCGGACCCTTGGACAGAAAAAACTTAAGCCTTAACTCCTCGTTGGTAAAGATAAGCTTCCGCGAATCTTTATCCTTCATCTCCTCGCAGGTAATCCCAATCTTTTCAAACAGCTCCAGCGTCTGCTTCGCCAGCCGCCCTTTCCCAAGGGCAAATGTCAGATATCTCATATCACTACCGTCCTTACTCACCATTAATCACCTTATGCTCGCCGCTCACCAGATTGACCATCGTAATCTCGCCGCTCTTTCTGATATAGATCAGATTGCCCGCATAATATCTTTTTCCGTATTCGATATATTCCTCCAGGAGCTTTTTCTTATCCCTCCTTAAAAGCTCCACATTCTTCGCCTTATGCCTTAAATCCTTCGCCAGGGATACCGCCTCCCGGATCTTTCCCTCGTCGTAGAGGATCATCGTATTTTTGCGGGTATAGACAATCCTGAGCTTCTGGCGGCTCATGGCGTTCATCAGCTCGTCAACGACGATGGCAAAGCCGATGGACGGCGAGTCCTTTCCGAATTTTTCCAGCAGTCTGTCATATCTTCCGCCCTTCACGATAGCGTCCCCCGTCCCGAAAGTATAACCCCGGAAAATAATGCCCGTATAATAGCCGTAAGTTCCCCCAGTCATACTCAGGTCAAAGGTGATGAACTTCTCCATCCCATACATCTTAAGGACGTTATAGATCTTTTCCAACCGCTTGACCGCCATAACCCCCGCAGAGTTCGGCGCGATCTCCTTGGCCGCCTTCAGCACCTCGAGGCCGCCGACCAGGCCGTTAAGGGAAGAAAATGCCTCCCTGGAGCTTCGCTTTACACTGATCTTATCCAGGTAATCCGCTGCCCCGTAATAATTCCGGTTGTTGATCAGGTAGGTGATACGCTCCCTGGCATCCTCATCAAGATTGGCATCTTCGATGAGGCTTAGAAAATAGTCGACATTTCCCACACTTAGCTGAAATTCCTTAAGCCCCACGGACATGAGTGCCTCGATGACAAGCGCGAGCATCTCCGCGTCCGCCTCCGCCGAAGCGTCGCCGATAAGCTCCGCACCCATCTGAGTCACCTCTCTGAGCCGCCCCTGGTAACTGGAGTGGTTGATAAAGGTATTGCCCGTGTAGCACAGCCGGATAGGCATCTGTTCGTCCCCGAAAAGTGTTGCCGCCGCCCTCGCCACCGACGGGGTGATATCCGGACGCAGGGCAAGGGTATTGCCCTCCTTGTCAAACAGCTTATAGAGATCCTTCGACGGCACCGTCCCGATCTCCTTGCGGAACACGTCAAAATATTCAAAACTCGGAGTCTGGATATCGTGGTATCCGTACTGATGGAAAATCTTGGAGATCTGGTTCTCCAGCACCAGCTTCCTGCCGCACTCAATATTGTAGATATCCCTTACTCCCTCCGGGGTATGCAGTAATTTTTTCATCCTATTCCTCCTGCCGCACTTTAGTGTGCTACCATGATAAACTTCTTAGCATTATACGCACATTCCCATCACTTGTCAAGCGCTTCCCGGCGCTCAAGGTCAAGATTCATCCCCTCCAGATAGGGGACAAAACAGCCGCCTTTAAGCTCCAGGAAAAAGGAAGGGTCAAGCTCCTCGAAGCGGAAGCTTTTCCTTCCGCCCTCCTTCGCCCGATTCCAGAAATTCAACATCTCCGCATAGCGCAGATAGTAAAGCCGGTTCTTTGCCGTATAGTAGATAAGGAAAAACGCGATCCCGCCCTGCCGCTCGAACTCTCCCATGAACCGCACCTGATGCTCATGGATATTCTGGAGGGGAAATGTCTCCGCCACGCACTCCTTGGCATCAAAGCAGACGGGGATCCCCTGGACCGCACCGATATAATCCACCGTACTGCGTTGCTCAAAATAGGCGAGGGTGATCCGCCTATGCTCTTTATCCATCTTCACCGGTGTGATGGGCGTCGGTATCTTCTGGATCAACGCCAGGCCTTTTTCCAGATACCGCTCATTCGTCCGGTTCACCATTTCTTCTAGTGCAGAACCTCTAAGGCCCCTTGAATTCCATGTTGCCATGCCGTCTCCTTAATAATTTTCCAAAATACTGACGGTACCTTTGCCGTCACTGTCTTTTCCGAAAGCGCAGAAAGCGCCCCGGAAAGTGCAGGCATCTGTAGCTCATAGGCGTGCAGAAGCTGGTCAGTGATCTGATACCGTTTCTTATACCGCTCGTTGAGCTGCCAATCCCCGTACTTGTAATCCCCGAGGATGGGATGGGAAAGGGCCGCCAGGTGCGCCCTGATCTGATGGGGGCGCCCGGTGATCAGATGCACCTTAAGAAGGGTAATCTCTCTGGTATCCGCCACCGGCAGATATTCCGTCTCGATGGGCACGCACGCCTTACCGGACGGCTCAGAAAGGATACGCACCTTATTCGCACTGCCGTCCTTTTGGAGATACCCTTTCACGTAAGCTGGCTGCCTGACCTGCCCTTTAACGATGCAAAGGTAATATTTCCTGAGGGTGCGGTCACAAAAAAGTGCAGACAGCTCCTGAAGGCCGGGAAGCGTCTTTCCCGCGCAGATGATCCCGCTGGTGTTGCGGTCCAGGCGGTTGCAGACGGAAGGCCGGAATGTCTTAAGCTGTGCCTTGTCGATCTGCCCGCTCTCAAGCAGGTAAGCGGCGACATACTCTACCATGGACACATCCGAAGGGCCGGCCTTCTGGGAAAGGATCCCGGAGGGCTTGTTAAAGAATATCACCTGGCTGTCTTCATAGATGATCTCCGGACGTACCGGCCGGCCAGAGTCCCCGGTAAGCGCCACGTCGCTGTATTCCCTGCCGGAAGCTTCCGAGAACTTTTCTATCGTCTCATCGGACAAAAAAAGGGTTACCCTGTCGCCGATGTTAAGCTTTTCGCTGCCGTCCGCCTTCTTTTTATTCAGCACGATATTCTTTTTTCTAAGCATTTTATAAATGAAGCTCCCGGGCGCCCTGCGCAGATATTTTTTCAGGAATTTATCCAGCCGCTGCCCTGCTTCATTGCTGTTAATGATCAGTTCCTTCATCTTACGTCAACCATTACATGGATACCGAAAGGAACAGCCGGCGGATCTTTTCTTCCCGCTCCCTGCCTGCCGGTTTATCCACCGTCATAATATTGTTCATCCCTTCCGCCCGCGCAAGGAATGCCGTGTAATCGTGGAATACCTTCACGGTGACCTTCTCTACGTGATTATTCTTGAGCATCTCTTTAAGATAAGCAGATAGCTTTGCCTCGTCTGTACGCGGGCTTTTGGCAAAACCGCACACGGTATGGCCAGAGATGACAAATGCATCCACCGGCATCACCTTTTCATTGCCCGTGATCACAAGGTCGTAGGCTTTGGTAAGCAGCGGCGCCTTCTTCTCAATCTCCTGGTAGATCTTTGGCTCAATGCTCTGATGCGGCCATAGGGCGATCAGCTCTACCAGCATCTTTGCCGCGGGCAGGCAGCCCACGACGGCAACTACCGTAAACAGATTAAGCCTTGATCCTGTCTGCATATATCCCAGCACAACAAGTGCGATGACAATGCCAAATTCTGCGATGGCCCACACGAGAAATTTTGTCTTTTGAGCCTTGATATATCCCGGCTCTCCTTTTTGTATACTCATAACTGCACTCCCTTAGATATCGTTGATCCGCTTCATCACCGCCGCCGTCACCGCGTCTGGCAGAAGCTTAGAAAGTATCCCTGCCGCCTTCATGGGCGCGCCGTACACAGAAAGCTGACGCTTTACCGCTGTATCACGCAGCGCCCGTTTTACCACAGCACCGGCGTCTGCCCGGCCAAGGCGGCCGCCTCTCCCCGGAAGTTTACCCGAACGCCGGAAAAACTCGGTGTCCACAGGGCCGGGGCATACTGCCGTCACGAAGATCTGCCGCTCCTTAAGCTCTGCCGCGAGGGCGTGGGATAAGCTTTTTACATAGGCCTTTCCCGCCGCGTACACCGCGAATCCCGGCTGCGGGGAAAATGCTGCCGCCGACGCTGCATTGACGATACGGCTGCCCCCGGACATATACGGAAGGCAGACAAGGGTCATCCTGGTAAGCGCCCGGCAGTTGACATCGATCATACTAAGCTGCTCCTTCTCCGGAATCTCCCCAAACCGCCCCATCTTCCCGAAGCCCGCGCAGTTTACCAGCATACGGATATCCGGCTGGTCTTCGCAAAGCGCGCTTGCCAGCCTTTCGTAAACTGAGTCTTTGGCAAGGTCGCCGGCGAATATCCGCACAGATATCCTTTCCCTTTCTTCCATGCGCTCCGCCAGTATCTTTAACCGGTTTTCTCTCCTGGCCACTACCCAGATCTCATCTAACTTCTTATATAAATGGGGGATCTGCCTTGCAAATTCCTTCCCTAATCCCGAAGACGCCCCGGTTACTACTGCAATCTTCATTGGCATGCTCCTTTCCCGATCATTTCTTCCGGTGGACATTCCGGATCGTCTTTCTCTTTCCCGGCTTTTTCTCCGCCGCATCCTTCTTCCTGTCCGTATTTTCTCTAACCTGCCGGCCGCTCTTACGTTTATCTGCCGGCCCCTTGTCTCCCCGCTCCATAGCGCTTCCCCTATCCGGCCTGATCAGGCAGTTTTTCCCGTATCCGATCAGATCTGTCCGTCCCGCCTTCGTCAGGGCCTCCGCCACAAGGGCATGGTTCTTCGGATCCCGGTACTGGATCAGCGCCCGCTGCATCGCCTTCTCATGAGGATTCACCGGCACATACACCTTTGACATATCCCGCGGGTCTACTCCTGTATAATACATGCAGGTGGAGATTGTCGACGGCGTCGGGTAAAAATCCTGCACCTGCTCCGGCATATGCCCTGTCCGGTGCAGATACTCCGCAAGCTCTACGGCCTCTTTAAGTGTGGAGCCGGGATGAGAGGACATCAGATAAGGGACGAGATACTGATCCTTTTGAAGTTCCCGGTTCATCTGCCCGTATTTTTGCACGAACGTCTCATAGACACTGCTTTCTGGCTTCCCCATCTTAGAAAGGACCCGGTCGGATACATGCTCCGGCGCTACTTTCAACTGTCCGCTGATATGGAACCGGCACAGCTCTTTAAAAAAAGTATCCTCCTTATCCGCCAGCAGATAATCAAAACGTATGCCCGAGCGGATGAACACCTTCTTGACGCCGGGAAGCTTTCTAAGCTTCCTTAAAAGTTCCACATAATCGCTGTGGTCTGTATTAAGGTTCCTGCAAGGCTTCGGGAAGAGGCACTGTTTGTCCCTGCACACGCCTGCTTTTAACTGCTTTTCGCAGGAAGGATGCCGGAAATTAGCGGTAGGACCTCCCACGTCATGGATATACCCTTTAAACTCCTTATCCTTCACAAACCCTTCCGCTTCCCGGATCAGCGACTCGTGGCTCCTCGTCTGGACGATCCGCCCCTGATGGAAAGTAAGGGCGCAGAAATTACAGCCGCCAAAGCATCCTCTGTTGCTTGCCAGGCTGAACTTCACCTCCGCGATGGCCGGCACGCCGCCAAGCTCCTCATAGGAGGGATGATAAGTCCGCATGTACGGATAATCGTAGATCTCGTCTATTTCCGCCTGGGAAAGTGGGAGGGACGGCGGGTTCTGCACCACATACAAATGATCGCTGTAAGGCTCTGCGAGCCGTTTTCCCGAAAATGGATCCGTATTGCAGTACTGGGTGTAAAAGCTTCTGGCATAGTTAAGCTTATCCGCCCTGAGTTCTTCGAAAGAAGGAAGGACTAAAGCGTCATAGGCGCTGTCCAGGCTTTTCACCTTACACACTGTTCCCGGGATATAGGTGATATCCTTTACATCGATCCCCGCATCCAAAGCCTCCGCGATCTCGATGACCGAGCGCTCACCCATGCCGTAGGAGATAAGATCCGCTCCCGAGTCTAAGAGCACGGAGCGCTTAAGCTTATCAGACCAATAGTCGTAATGGGCCATCCGCCTTAAGCTGGCCTCTATCCCGCCGAGGATCACCGGCGTCTTTTTATACACCCGGCGGATCAGATTGCCGTATACTACTGTGGCGTAATCCGGCCGCTTTCCCGTCATCCCGCCAGGCGTGTAGGCATCCGTCCTGCGCGGCTTTTTCGACACACTGTAGCGGTTCACCATGGAATCCATATTTCCCGCAGAGACGAAAAATCCAAGCCGCGGCTCGCCGAACTCCGTGATGCTTAACTCATCCCGCCAGTCCGGCTGGGCGATGATCCCCACCCGGTAGCCGAAAGCCGAAAGCCTTCGCGTAATGATCGCCGACCCGAAGGAGGGGTGATCGACATAGGCATCGCCCGAGACGTAGACAACATCCACCCTGTCCCATCCAAGCTCCTCCATCTCCTTTTTGCTTACCGGCAAAAACCCTTCTGTCATCTGCAAAGCACCTCGTAAGTTCCATTTTTGATATCGTCATAGTCCTGTATGTAATAATCGGCAAGCTCTCTCTTCTTATCCGCCTGCTCCCTGGAAAACTCATCCTCCACCGCGCAGGTCCTCATCCCCGCGTTCCTCCCCGCCAGGATACCCATAGGCACATCCTCGAAGATCAGGCATCTCTCCGGCAGGATCCCCAGATCGTCAGCCACCAGAAGATAGACATCCGGCGACGGCTTTCCTGCACGGACCTCGCAGGCGCTCCTGACGGAATCGAACAGTTCTGCGACTCCCAGAGCCTTAAGCGTATCCGTCACCATCTCCCGGGAATTGCTGGTGGCGATCCCGGTCTTTATCCCCCGGGCCTTAAGCGTAAGAAGGAACTCTTTTACGCCCTTTTTTAAGGGCACCTCCGTCATATATTTCTCATGGGCCAGAAGCGTCCACTCGTTCATGATCTCTTCCCTGGTAAGGGGCAGAGCCGGAAAGCAGTCCAGGAAATACTGGGCAGTCTCCGTGTAGCTCATCCCTTCCATCCCGGCATGGAAATTGTCCGGCTTCGTAAGGTCATATTTCCGGATATATTCTTCATCTACCGCCACCCACACCCACATGGAATCCACTAAGGTCCCGTCCAAGTCGAAGATGCACGCATCTATCCCTTTAAGCATATCTGTCATAAATCTCTTAACTCCCTTAACTCTTCATCGGTAAGCTTTCGGTACTCTCCCGGCTTAAGGCCGGCATCGAGCACAAGGCTTCCCATGCTCTCCCGCCGCAGGTAGCATACCTTCTTTCCTACCGCCGCAAACATCCGCTTCACCTGATGGTACTTTCCCTCCTGGATCACAAGCCGGATCCGTGAGACGCCGCTGCTCTCATCGGCATCAAGGATCTGTAATCTTCCCGGAGCTGTCCGCTCCGGCTGTTTTGCGGTGCCGATATCCACGCCCGCCAGAAATTTTTTCACATCCTCTTCGGTCACCAGCCCCTGCACCCTGGCGTAATAGCACTTGTCCACATGGGATTTGGGCGATAACAGCCGGTGGGCCAGCGCGCCGTCATTGGTGATCAGAAGCAGCCCTTCCGTATCCTTATCAAGCCTTCCTACCGGAAACAGATCCTTTCGCTTCCGGCCGGCGATCAGCTCCACCACCGTCCGGTCAGCCGCATCCTCCGTAGCAGACACCACGCCCGCCGGCTTGTTGAGCATATAATATTCAAATCGGCTGTACCCTATATCCCGTCCGTCAAGGGTTACCCGCTGCCGTGCCTCATCCACCTTATATTCCGGTTTCTTCACCGGCATGCCGTCAATAAGGATGCGCCCCTGGCGGATATACTTTTTCACTTCCTGCCTGGTGCCCTCGCCCATATCAGCCAGATATTTGTCCAACCGGATCATCAGCACAGCCTCCATCCCGGAAGATATTTATTCTTGAGCGTACCCTTAGAAAGCTTCCCCCAGCCAAGCGGGAAAGAATCCACACAGACTAAATACCAGCCCTTGCCGTCCTTCCCGGCAAGATCGGACACCTCAAGTGTCTCTCCTTTCAGATACCGAAAAACCCGCTCATCCGCAGCGCTTAAGTCGATGATCTTTCTATACTCTTCTTTTTTCAGGTACATAGCCAGCGCCTGGCTCGGCTCAAACCGGTTCTTCTTAAGCTCCCCGAACAGCAGGCCCGTCCGGAGGAAACGGATTCCCCGTACATCCGGAAGGTCCTTTGGCATATAGTATACCCGCTCTCCCCGGATATCCATACGCCCGCGGTCAAAAACGGCCGATACCTCCTGCAAAAACGCCTCAAGCTCCCCGGGAAGCTTATCCTTCTCCCTGGATCGTCCGACGCCTGTTCGCTCACTGCCAGGTCGTCCGCTGTCCGTTCGCTCAGGCATAGCTGCCGTCTCCCTGTGATCCACCGCTTCTGCTGTACTCGTCTCTGCCGACCCTTTCTTTAGGAGCGCCAGATAATGGCCCTCTCCATCCATCCGGTGGGGGAAGATGCGGACCGTATCCGAGATCCCCGGATGATCCGTTCCTGCAGGTTGCGGCTTTTCACCCTCTGCCTTTGCAAATTCTGATTCTGAATGCTGTAGCTTTTCATCCTCTGCCCTTGCAAGCTCCGGCCGGCCTTCGCAAAAGCCTTCATACCCTTCCATGGCTACGACGCCAAATTCCGGGCAGGCATCCAGAAGATGGGCGATGATCTGTTCATTTTCCCGCGGATCAAAAGTACAGGTGGAATATAAGAGCATACCGCCGGGCTTCAGCATACGCCCGGCCTGAAAGATAATGCTTTTCTGGATATTCGAAAAAAACTCCGGACCATGCTCCTCCCACGCCTTCACCATCTTCTTATCCTTGCGGAACATCCCCTCACCGGAACAGGGAGCGTCGATCAGTATCTTGTCAAAATATTCCGGGAAATAGCCGCAAAGCTTCCCCGGCTCTTCGCAGAGCACCAGCACGTTGCCGATACCGAACACCTCGATATTCTTAAGGAGTCCTTTCGCCCGGGAGCTGCTTAAGTCATTGGCCACAAGGACGCCCTCGCGGCCAAGCTTCGCCCCAAGTTCCGTAGCCTTTCCTCCCGGCGCGGCGCACACATCTAAAACCTTATCACCGGGACATACAGGCAACCGGCTCGCGGGCGTCATAGCGCTTGGCTCCTGCAGGTAATAAAGCCCTGCAAAGTAATAAGGATGCTTTGACGGTGCGGTAGTCTCCCCGTCATAGTAGTAGCCGTTCCTGATCCACGGAATGGGTCTTATAGGAAAAGGACAGATCTTTTCAAATTCCTCCGCCGATATCTTTCCCGTATTCACCCGGAGCCCGTAAAACCGCGGCTTACCGTAACATGCAATATAGTCCGGGAACTCCTCTTTTAAGAGTCCCTTCATCTTCTCTTCAAATTCCTCAGGCAGTCTCATGCCCTTCCTCCATCTGTAAGCAGATTTTACATTTGCGCATACATTTTTAGTATAGCACATTCTCCTTCATAACTCTAGGAATAAGCGTATTTTAATTTATTATTTTCGAGAAATTTAAGAAGATGATAAGGATTGACGCTGATCTCCTTTCCGTCCCGGTAGAAATAGATGCCCAGATGGAGATGGACGTCGAACTGCCCCGTAGTCCCCTCAGGCCCGTAGCCGGAATCGCCCATGTAGCCCAAAAGCTCACCTGCCTTCACCGGGCTTCCTTCCCGGATATTGGCATAGGAATCCAGATGGGCGTAGTAATAATATGTGCCGTCCCCCGTCGTGATGCCGATGCGGTAGCCCCCTTTATCCAGCCACCCGAGATTGCTGATCACGCCGTCCGTGATGCTGACCACTGGGTAGAGCCCCCGCTCATTTTTATCGGCCATGATATCCGTCCCCTCATGTCCCCGTCTTCCGGCGTAAGTCCGCTCCCCCATCCAGCTATCCACATACGAGGTTCCAAGGCCGGTATCAAGGGTGGACTCCGGCACCGGGAAATAGACTGCCTCACGTTTTACCTGCATAAGATACTGCCGGCACTGGGCGGAAAGCTCCTCCTTTCTCTCCCACATCCCGTCGGAGAAAAACTCATTGCGAAAATCCTCATCGGAAATCTTCCGCTTTTTTTCCGTATTCCCTGTACCCATGTGCGTAAGCTTATCCGTTCCAAGCACGGTAAAAAGCGCCAGAAGAAGGATCACCATAAGCATCCTTACACTGTTCATATATCTTCTTCTACAACGTCTGCCATACATACTGCCGTGTGCTTTCTATCCTTTTTTGCACTATATGAAAAAGAACCCGCCCCATATTCGTCGGACAGGTTCTTTTCTTTCGCTATCTTTTGTGCAATCTTATCCTGCTTTACTTCAAAACCGCCAGCACTGCTTTCAGGTAATTCCATACACGCTCTGTAGAAGCGATATCCAGTCTCTCGTTAAAGGAATGGATATCGAACATATTCGGCCCCATAGACACGCAGTCAAGATCCGGCTTCTTCCCGAGGAACATCCCGCACTCAAGTCCCGCGTGGATGGCAAATACCACCGGTGCCTCGCCGTACATATCCTTATAGGTATCCTCCATCACCTTGCGCAGCTCAGAATCCGGGTCGTACTGCCATGCCGGATACTCGCTGTCAACCCTCGTTTTCGCGCCAATCATTTTCGCATATTCTTCAAGCTGGATACGCATATACTGCTTTAAGCTCTCCACGGAGCTTCTCATCAGATACGCTGTCTCAACCGTATCCTCCTTTGTCTCCACCACACCGATATTGATAGAGCTCTCCGTAAGGCCCTCAAGCTTTCGGCTCACGCCCTGCACACCGTACGGATTGACGATCAGATATGCCACGATCCGCTCCGTGCTCGCCTGGTCAAAGGCTTTATAGCTTCCCTCGCCCACAATCTCTGCCGTGACGGTAAGGCCAGGCTCATCTCCCATGAACTCATTCTCAAATACCTCCTTCATCTCTGCGGCAAGGGCGACAGCTTTGTCCGCGTCCGCTGCTCCGATAAGGATATTCGCCACATTTTCCATGGCGATGACGTTCTCCTTGGCGCCTCCCTGTATGTCGATCAGGTTAAACGCAATCTCCTCAGAGATGCGGCGGAGAAGCCGTCCCATCAGCTTGTGGGCATTGCCCCGCTGCTCATGGATCTCTTCGCCCGAATGTCCGCCTCTCAGGCCCTTGATCGTAAGCGTGATCTTCGTCCCGCTCTTTTCTTCCCTGGTCACTGGGATCTCGGTGGTCATCCGGATACCGCCTGCACAGCCTGTCGTCAGGATACCCTCGGTGGCAGAATCGATATTGATCAGCTTGCGCCCCTTCAATACAGACAGATCAACGCCAATCGCTCCGCCCATACCTGTCTCTTCATTGACCGTGAACACTGCCTCGATCGGCGGATGCGGGATATCGTCGCTGTCAAGAAGTGCCATAGCCATGGCAAGGGCAATCCCGTCATCAGCGCCAAGCGTCGTATCTTTTGCCTTTATGTAACCATCCTCCACGTAAAGCTTAAGAGGATCTTTCTTAAAATCATGGTCAGAACCCGGCGTCTTCTCGCATACCATATCCATATGTCCCTGCAGGATCACCGGCTCGCTGTCTTCGTAGCCTTGCGTCCCGGGCTTGAAGATGAGCACATTCTTCACCTCGTCCTGGATGTACTTAAGATTACGCTCCTTCGCAAATTCCACACAGTAATCGCTGATACGGTCGATATCAAAAGTACCGTGGGGAATCTGGCAAATCTCCTCAAAAAACTGGAATACTTTCTTTGGTTCAAGATTTTCTAATACTGCCATTATCATTACCTCTCCTTTTCGACATTTAATACATTCATTATAGTACAATTTTTACAAAAAACAAACCAAATTTAGAAAAATTTTTTCCTGTTTTTGAAAAATTCCACGAGGAATTCGTAAAACTCTATCACGTTGCGGCTGTCTATCTTGTTCATATTATAGGTAATGATAATATCCCTCTGGCAGACCGGCTCCTCGATCTCCAAAAGCTTCACCTGCTCATTTTCAATGCTGCCCCATGTAAATTCGGGCCAGAAGCCGATCCCCATATTAGCCGCGATCATATTCTTGACCGCCGCCGGGTTGTCGCTCTCAAAAATGATCCGTGGCACGAATCCCGCGTGCTGGCAGAACCGGTCACAGATATAGCGGAACTCCCTGGAACCCAGGAGGCTGACAAATCCCTCCTCAGAAACTTCTGCCAGGCTGATCGAAGTCCTCTCCCCGTATTTCCCGTCCCCTGGCACCGCCAGATAGATCTTCTCCCCGCAGGCAAAGCTGTTCTTCTCACTCAGGGCCTGGTAAAAAAGCTTGGTCGTCACCGCGATATCGTAAAGCTCGCTCTCTGAGTTCTGCTGCATCTGGAACAGGATCCCCTCATGCGCTTTTTTATACTCGATGATAGCCTCCATCACCAGACCGGACGCTGCCAATACATTCATGTGGATCGTCTCTCCCTCGAGCTTCACCATCATGTTAAGCTGCTCCGGGATCTGATCCAACTGTTCCATCAGGGGAACAAGCTTTTTCCGGAGATATTTCCCGTACTCGGTCAGCGTGATATTGCGCCCCTTAGCCGCAAAAAGCGGAACGCCCAAGTCCTCCTCCAGCCGGTGGATCGCCTGGGTCAGCGCCGGCTGGGTAATGTGGAGATTCTTCGCGCTGTTGGTCATATGCTTCGTGTCCGCCACCTCGAGAAAATAGCGGATCTGCGTCAGTTCCATCTAAGTCTTCCCTCCCATGCTGTTTTGCCGATAAATCATAATGTCAAAGTTATGAATTTGATAATTATTATATATTAGACATAATCATAAGTCAATGCTACACTTAACCCGAAGCAAAAAACAACAAACGGAAAGAGAGGAATCTTAACAATGGCTGAACTTCTTGAATCTACCATGCTGATCTGCTTTGGCCTGTCCTGGCCCATGAACCTTGCCAAAAACATCAAAGCAAGATCAGCAAAAACCATGAGTCTCCAGTTTATCCTGCTGATCATCGCCGGCTACATCGCCGGGATCTGCGCAAAATTCTACAATCACAAATTCAATTACGTATTGGTGGTGTATCTGCTGAATCTGGTGGTGGTATCCGCCAATCTGGTCGTCTACTTTATCAACCGCCACTACGACCGGCAGGCGAAAACCGCAAATGCAACGCGCTGCAGGGAATTATCCGGCAACGCAGGCATCAGTGAAAACACCGCTTTAAGTACTGGCGCAAATGTCAGTCCAGGCGCTTTCAGCCCGCAGGCGATAGCCCCAAAGACAGCCTCACCCGTCAACCCATTTAGCAGCCAAGGAGAAGATGAAATGGAAAAATATCGTGAATTAAACAGCATTACCGAAGCAGGCGGAGTCGTGCTTTTCGGCTCCAATACCTTTGCGTCGCTCCCCGTCGGAGAACTGACCCAGGCTTTCCGTATCACAGAGCCAATCTATAACCGCAGCGTAAGGGACATCCGCTTAAGCCAGATCGAAAGCTACCTGAAGGTATGCTTATACGACCTGAACCCGCGGAAGATATTCGTCAATATGGGAGATGTAGATATCCTGGATGAACAGGTCAATACCGAGGACTTTATCGCCAAATACGAGTGGCTCCTCTACATGATCCACACAAAGACCCAGGCGGCCATCTATATCGTATCCATCATATCCGAAAGCCCGGCCGCAAGGAAGATCAATGAAAAACTGAAGGCCCTCGCCGGGCAGACCGGCTGCAAGTACGTGGACGCCGTCAGCGCCCTGGAAGCAAAGCGCCCGACCTTAAGGCTTTTTGAGCTTTTAAAAGTACATATGAGAAATCACCCGATCAACTTCGCGGACGCCATGGAAGTGGGCACTCTCAGCAACCGGAAGAAAGCCGACGCACCAAACGACAGACAGCAGTCCCCGGAACCGGACATGGACGTCGTATACGCAAAGCATTAACGGATGTTATATACGCAAAATATGAAAGACGTGATATACGCATAGCATGAAAAGAAAACGGCCGCAGAACCTGAAGCGTCAAAGCTTCTGGTCTCTGCGGCCCTTACTTTTATCCGGCGGTCACAGATCCGCCATCCGCCCGAGGATCTCCTGGTAAAACTCTTCCTTCTCCCCGTCCCGCCTGAGCACATCCAGTATCTTCCCGTCCTTTAGCAGGATGATCCGCGTACAGTGGCTGGCCATCTGCGGGTCGTGGGTGACCATGACGATGGTCTTTTTATATTTCTGGTTGATCTTATTCAAGGAGCGGATCACCGTCTGCCCGGACGTTGAGTCAAGGTTCCCCGTCGGCTCATCCGCCAGGATCAGGTCAGGGTTGTTGATCAGAGCGCGGCAGACAGCCACCCGCTGCTTTTCCCCGCCGGACAGTTCGTAAGGACTTTTCCTTAACAGCTTTTCTATGCCGAACCTTACGGCAAATCCCTTCGCCCGTTTTTTCATGACGGCCGGCTTTTCCTTTCCCAGGATCATGGGCAGCATGATGTTCTCCTCCACGGACAGACTGTCCATCAGGTAAAAGTCCTGGAAGATAAAGCCGATCTGCTTGCGCCGGATGTCCGCAAGCTGGTCGCCGTAAAGTCCCTTCGTATCCTTTCCCATGAACCTGACCGTCCCGTTCGTCTGCTTGTCGATCATCCCCAATACCTTAAGGAGCGTTGTCTTCCCGCAGCCTGATTTCCCCATGATCCCTACAAATTCTCCCTTATCCACCTTAAAGCTTATCCCTTTTAAGACTTTGATATCATCCGCCGAACTTTTCACTGCCGACTTCCGGTAATTGCGGACCAGCCCTCTCACCTCTAACACTCTCATCTTCGCTTTCCTCCCTTCGGTGAATCCTCTGCGTTTGCCATCTCTGCGTTATGCCACCCTTTTTAACACCGCTCACTGCACCTTTCGCTCAAGAAGCCGGATCTCCCGCTCCGTCATAAACGCCAGCACAAAGCAAAACTCCGCCAGCTCACACACCGCGAAGGGAATGACCCGCTTCAGCATATACAATATATCCGCCGCCTCGTAAAATCTCGCTTTGAAAGTCCCTGAGACTATGCAGGCACTCACCGGAACCGATATAAGCAGCAAAATCCCCATATACACCCACATCTCCCTGCGAAGGAGCGCCATGCGTTGCCTTTTGCGCATACCCATGCAGGCCAGAAATTCCGTGCGCCGCTTATTCGGCCCGTGCTCGGTCATCAGCCTGATCTTCCACAGCAGGATGCCCGCCAGGAAAAATAATGGGATCAGAAGCTCCCCCATGACTGTCCGCATATTAAGCTCCGCGAGGAATCTCTTCTGGGCATCTGCCTTGAGATAATAGCTTTTTACTTTGGCGTCATACTTTTCATCGATGGCGTGACGCTCTTTGAAGGCTGCAAGGTCGGGTTCAAGACGCTTAAGAGCCGCCGCATCCGCATTCACCAGAACAAGCCTTGTCGGCCCCGGATACTCCAGTTCCTCTAAGCTCTCCCTGGCTTTTGCAAAATAGGTATCTGAAAACACGATGAGGTTCTCCCGCTCTCCCTGGCACATGATTCCCATAAGCGCCGCCGTCTCCTCGCCAATCACCCGGTAAGGCTCTGCCAGCTCGTTGTCTCCCCACTCGTCAACCCCTTTGGCATATTCATAGACCGTGCCCACATAGTAGCCGTCCCGGCTGTAATCCGCCGGCCGCGCTTTTGTGCCCTTATCCTGCTGGTGCACGATATAGATGCCCGCCCCGCCTTTGCCAAAGCCAAGCGCTTTCTTTTTGTACCGGGGATCCCGAGCTTTTTTAAGCGCATGGTAAGAAGACTCCGATATGCCGATATTTTGGCTGTTTACCCTGGCAGTGACAAGCCGTCCCGGCTGTTCGCCCTTTTCTCCGATCACCCGCACCATCGGGCAGTCTGTTGCCTGTATCCCTTCCCGCCCGTTTAAGCTCTGGATGAATGCCTCATCCTCCTGCCCTTCCCCGGCAAGGCACACCAGGTCGTAAGGGCTTAAGGCGTCCGCATCCGGGATCAGCCCCGCAGAAAATACCTGCACACCGAACAGCCCCAGTATGCAGCATTGGATGACGCACAGCCCGAATAGATACCACACCGCGCTCCTTGATCGGTGGTAAAAGGCGTGGAGCCCGAACAGATTATCCAAATACCGCCCTTTCCTTTTCTGCCTCGCCAGATACCAGGCCATCCCGTAGCGCAGCACCAGATAGATGCCGAAGAAACAGACGATGAGCTGATCGATATTTTCGTAATTGATATTCTTCGCGTAATCCGTTAATCTGCATACACAGATCACCAGCCCTGCCGCCGTAAATACTCTGAAGCGCTTTCCCGGGAGCTTCTCCCCGAGGGCGCTTAAGTCCACGGAGCTTCCCATGCGCAAGCCGACGAAGATGTCATGGGTCACACAGAAGGTGACCAGATAAAAGATCACGATCACCCCCGCCGATGCCAGGATGAGAAGCGGCGAAAGCCATCCTTCCCCGCCACCAAGCCTTTTTCTTAAAAGCCCTACCAAAGCTCCGCCAAAGATGCCGCCAAGCAGGAGCGACAGGCCGCCGCCAAGCAAAAGCTCTGCGCCCATGCACAGATACATGGTCTGTCTTCTGATCCCCAAAGTAGAAAACATCCCGTACTCCGGGATCCGCCGTTTCAGGTAATACAAAAGAAGAAGCACCAGCATAAAAAGCCCGACAGCTCCAAGCTCCATAAGGCTGCTAAGGAGGATCTTTCCCGCACCCACAGGATAGCCCACTTTCAGGCTTACGTCCCCCTCCTTGATGACCTGCCACAGCCCGAACCCGGAAAACACCACCATAAACACAAGGGCATTGCAGAAAAACAGCATGGCATAATCCCTGAGGCTCTTCTTAAAATTCTTCCATATCGCTTCGTAGAAGAGCCTTGAGTATTTCCCCGGGAAAGCAAGGCGCCTTTTTCGCTCCTCCTTTTCCCGCTTCTCTTTTTCCCGGTAGGCGAGGGTCGCCCGGAGCGTCTCATCCCAGCTTTCGATGATCTTCCTCCCGACACACTCAAATCCGCTGAAAAAAAGGAAGATAAAAGGGAACATGGTAGAAACGATGATATTCCCCCCGCAGAGCCTACCCGGCATATACTCCTCTGTGCTGGCCACGGCAACAGCGACGCTTAACAGCACTGCCCCGTAATTTATGTTCCAGTTCTTATCCGCAAGCACCGTCCCGAGATAGACCGCACTAAGGATAAGGTAAAGAAGAAGCACCCCGAAAAATACGCAAAAGCCGCCGCCGTAGGACAGATCTTCCTGCGCCCCTGCCCGCTCAAGCATCCTGGCTGTCCCGTCCTTTAACCAGGCTGTCCCGAAGGAGGCCAGGCTGTAGCGCTTCTTTCCGATCACCATCCACGGATAGAAAAGGGATGCAAACGCCAGAAGATACATCCCCGCAGAATACCTTTTCTGGATAGCCTTCAGCTTATCTTTCTCAATAATCTCTGTCGTTTTCTTCTGTCTTCTCATCCGCATAGCCCCACCAGCTCACTGTACAAATACATGAATCCAATCGCCGTCATGATCACGGCATACAATATTTTCATAAACAGGGACATGGACAAAAGACTGTCAAAGATCAGCCGTCCCCGTTTTTTTAAGAACAAGGCCAAAAGGTCGCACAAAAGGAACAGAAAGCAGGCCAGCACGATGCTGGTAAGCTGCATAAACTCGTTGAAGTGCTCTGTCTGACTCAGTTCTTCGTAATTGAACACCTTCCCGTACCACGGAAGCTTCGTGGCATGGAAGAACAACTCCTTGATCCGCACCCCCAGGATAAGGAAGAAAACATTCAAAAATATGTCAATCCACCGTATCCGGTCCGCAAGCTTTTGCTTTACCCCCGTCTCGATCCGTTCTTTCCCTTCGAGCAAAAGCTGCTCCTCAACCGCTGTAAACTCCCCTTCCTGTTCCTCGGCTGCCGGCTCTGTCATCAGCCTGTATTCTCTCTGGCAGTCCTCGCAGTCAAGCAGATGCTCCCTGACAAGTTCGCTGCTGCTTGCGCTGCACGCATCATCGATATAAAGGGGCAGCAGGTCCCTCACGATCTCACAGGTTTTCATTGCCATCACCTCCCATACGCTCTGCGATCATCTTCCTGGCGCGAAAAAATGTCACCCGCCCCCATGACTCGCTCTTTCCGAATATTTTCCCGATATTTTTAAAGGACATCTCGCCCATCACCCGCAAGAGAAATACCTCCCGGTAAGGCTCCGGTAAGCCGTGAAGGATACGCTTCGCGCTCTCGCTGTCCTCTTTCTCTATCATCTGCTCTAACGGCACCGCCTCTTTCGAAGGCGTGTCCTCATTAAGCTGCTCTGTCCTGACCCTGTTCTTCCGGCACCAGGAATAATACTCAAGCTTCGCGATCTGGCACAGCCAGGACAGTATTTTTCCCCGGTCCTCATAGCGGCCAAGCTTTTCAAAAGCTATGGCAAACGTCTCCTGGGTCAGCTCCTCCGCCACGTCAGAACTTCCCGAAAGCTTCAAAAGGAACCGGTAGACTTCCGTCAGATGGCGCCGGTATATCGCCTCAAAATCCTCCACATGCTCACCTCCCTCCATATATTAACGTCGGGTTTTCGCAAAATGTTACAATATATTTATTCTATCACAAAAAGGAGACCCCGAAAGGTCTCCCTGACATTATCCCTGCCGCGATCTCTGCCGCAGCCTCCGCTACAAATCCTTCATTCTCTCGATGATCTTATCATAAAACTCTTCCTCGGTCCCCCTGCGCCGCAGATCCTCTAAGATCACGCCGTCCTTCAGGAAGATGATCCGCTTACAGTGACTCGCCACCTGCGGGTCGTGGGTAACCATGATGATGGTCTTTTTCATCTTCGCGTTGATCCGTTCCAGGGCGTCGATGACGATCTTGCCGGACTTTGAATCAAGGTTCCCGGTAGGTTCGTCCGCAAGGATCAGATCCGGGTTATTGATCAGCGCCCTGCTGATGGCCACCCGCTGCTTTTCCCCGCCGGAAAGCTCATAAGGGTATTTTTTCATCAGATGGGAGAGGCCGAAATGCTCAGCGTATTCCTTCCCCTTCTCCATGCATTTTCGGACATTCTTTTTATCCAGCACCATGGGCAGCATGATATTCTCACTGACCGTCAGGCTGTCCATAAGATAAAAATCCTGGAACACAAAGCCGATCTCCCGCCGCCGGATGTCCGCCAGCTCGTCGTTCCACAGCTTCTTCGTATCCTTTCCACAAAAATAGAGATTTCCCCTGGTGGGCTTGTCGATAAGCCCGATGGTCTTAAGGAGCGTTGTCTTTCCGCAGCCGGATTTTCCCATGATCCCAACAAAATCCTGTTCCTTCACCGTAAAATCAAGACCTTTTAACACCTTGATACTCTCGGCCTCCTCATCTCCCCGACTGAGCTTGGCGTACTCCCGGTAGAGTTGCTCTACCTTGATGACGTCCTTTCTGCTCCTTGTCCCGGCCTTAGCTTTCTCAGGCTTGATCTTTTCTGCCCCGGCTCTCTCTGGCTTAGTCTTTTCTGCCCCGGCTTTCTCAGGCTTAGCTTTCCTGGCTCCTGCCGTCTCTGCCTTCACCCGCTTCTTAACCGCGCCTTCCTCCTTCGCCTCCCGAGGCTCGATTACCTTCCTCCCGCTGCCGTCAATACGCTGCCTTACCTTTTTCTCTCTAACCTTATCTTCCATCTCTTACTCCTTTCCCTTCAGATCTCCGTACATGCCTTTCTGCCATGAGCAGGACAGTCGCGCCTAACACCCCGAGGCTTACTGCCCACACAGGAACCATCAGCTTAAGATATAAAAATCTTTCTGCACGCGTATACTGCCTTGCCCAAAATACCGCCCCCGTATAGATCACCGCAAAGCCCACCGAGACCACCGTGGACAGCAGATAATAATAGCGGAGCACCTCCCTGCGGATAAGCCCTCTCCGCTCCCCTGCGCGCATCCCCATACAGGTGAGGAACTCTGACCGCCGGGCCGCCATATCCGCCTCTGTCGCCATCTTTACCCCGAACAGCACAAGGTAGACGAACAAAGACACGATCATCACCGACAGGTTCATGGTGACCTTCATGACCCGCTCAGTCTTTAGTTTGTGGACGGCCTCCTGCTTCGTGTAATAGCAGGGCACCGTCAGGTCATACGCCTCATCCTGTGCGTGGCGCTTCTTAAATTCCGCCAGCTCAGCTTCAAGCTCCCTGATCTGCCCTTTCTGTATATTGATCAGGACAAGCCTTGACGGCCCCTGACAGATATTGACCCCGGGAATCTTTTCTTCATCCTCCGGGATCTGGCCGCCGGAAAACATATCCGTCGTCTTCCAAAGCTCCTTCGCCTGCGCAAAATAGGCATCCGAAAAGACCACCAGATTATCCCTGAGCCCCTGACGGAAAGTCCCCGTAAGGCTTTCAAACTCCTCTCCTTTGATCTTCTTGAAAAAATAGCCGTCATCCTCGATATTCCCACCCAGGGCAGAGGCGCCGATACAAGGTGTGCCGACGTGGAGCAGCGGTCTTGTCCTCGGCTGGAAAAAATCGATAGGCTGCGCCTTTATGGATCTGTCCTGCTGATGGACGATGTAGATCTCCTCCCCTTCGGCATCCAGATGAAGCTTTTTCTTCTGATACCCCGGATCGCGCTCTTTCTTCAGCGCGTGATAAGTACTCTCCGAGATCCCGATGTGCTGCCCCTGAGGCGGGTCACCCTGGTACACGCTCTCGTTCTGTTCTGTGGAATCATAGTTGGATATCCGGACCATCGGATACTCCCTGCGCGTAAGCTTGCACTTACTTTCCATCTGCCGGAAGAGTTCCTCATCCTCATCATTTGCCATGCACACGATATCGTAAGGGTACAGCTCATCGGCATCCTCCGCGGTCACGGCCGAGATCATCTGGAAGGAAAAGTAGAACAGGGCGCAAAACTGCACTACCGCCATGGCAAAGATATATCTCGTGTTCGTCTTCGATCTGTGGAAAAGCTGGTTATGGATCATCAGCTTCCTGAGATAACTGCACGATTTCCTCTCTCCCAAAAGCCACCGGGTAATCCCGTAGCGCATCGCCACGTAGATCCCAATAAACAGAAGGAGCAAAAGATAAACACTCTCAAAATTCCTGATCTTACTGTACCTTACGGCGCTTACCCCGCAGGAGATGATCCCCAGGGCGAAAAATCCCGTCCGCCATCTGACCGGCATCTCCTCCCGGACAGCATTGAGGTCTGTCCCGTGTCCCATGTTAAAATTATAAAAGATGTCCCTCGCCGCCATGAACGCGATCAGATAGATCATCAAAAGGGCTGCCGCCGCCGAAAAATACGTGCCTGCACCAAGCACCGACATCCCGATCCTCACCCCCATAAGCGTCTCTGACTTTGCGCAGAATAAGTACAGCACGACGGTCCCGATGAGTCCTCCCGCCACAAAGGTGATAATAAGCAGTGAGATGAATTCTACCGCCACAAAATACTGAAGCGTCCCCCGCCGCATGCCAAGGGTAAGGAATATGCCGTAATTCTTCGCCCGGCAGCGCAGATAATAAAAGGTCAGGATAACGATGATGATCACCGAAATGATCCCCAGCGGGATGATCGCATTCATCAGCACCGCATTCAGTCCCCCGAAGATCTGATCCATCCCCTCATACTTGCTTCTGGAGCCCAGCACCCGGTTTAGCCCGAAGCCGATGACAATAAAGGTAAATACCAGAACGCTGCAAAGAAGCAGCAGGATATAATCCTTCCAGTTACTCTTAAAGTTCTTCCAGATAAAACGGTAGAACAGCTCATTGTACCTGCCGTCAAAGTTAAGCCGCTCTCTCTTCTCCTGCTTTTCCTTAAGATCCTTTTCCCGGTTAAGCTCTGACAGCTGCTTTGTCTCGGTCCAGTTCTCCATCAGCTTGACCGTCAAAAGCTCTGCCCCGCTAAAGAGCGTAAGAAGCCCCGGGACGACTCCCGCCAGCATCCGGTCAGTGGTGATGTCCAGGATGGAATACTGATTCATGGTCATATGCAGGTAGTAGGCTGAAAAGGACGCGGCAAAGGCAGCAATATTAAACCCTCGCCGCCTCCCCTTAAGCACCGACACCAGATAGAGGATGCCGCACAGGAAAAATATCCCGAAGAGAACAAGCTCTATCATGATGCCTGCTTTCACCGCAGACAGATTATTAACGTCCGCGTAGACTTGTGCACCCTCGATCAGCACCTCAAGGCCGGGCGACTTCATCCTGACCGCCAGCCCGAACAGATTACACCGGATATCCCCGATGACGATGCACGGGAAAAGAGCCAGGATAATATCCGCCCCGTAGAAAAAGAACGATACTGCCGCCTGTGAACGTACAGCAGATTTATCCGGTTTGTCAGCTTTTCTTCTCATCACTTTCTCCTTTCCGTTATCTTTGCTGTTGATGTATAAATGATGTTCAGGATTCCCTGCGTTAAAAGCCCATGAGCCTGCCGGTGCGGCTACATGCGCAAAAGCAGCAGAAATCCGATGATGGCAAGTACGATAAACATGATAAATTTATAGAACACGGACTGCAGCGCGATACAGGTCCAAAGGCCGTTCTGCCGCTTTTTTTTCACATTTATCAGATACACGACCTCTCCGAACAGGCAGTAAAGCGCAAGCCCGATCGTAAGGGGATTCCCCATATTGCTGTAGATGTCGATCCAAACGCTCTCTTCCCATCCGATCAGCAAGAGCTGATCATAGGTATAGAGGTAAAGCCGGTCGGCGGTATATTTTACCATGCAGATCACCCCGAACAGACACACCAGAATATTGAGCGGCATATCCATCCAGATGATATTCTCCACATAATCTTCCCGCACCTTTGTCCTGATCACTTCTTTTCCGGTCTTTAGAAGCTCCTCCTCCAAAAGGTTGCTCTGCTTTTCCTCCGTGCCGATGACAAGCTCCTGCGACATATCCCCCAGAAGCTTCCGGCAGGAGGGGCACCCGCTGATGTGCTCTTCTACAAGCTCCCTGCTCCCCGGGCTGCAGCAATCGTCCAGATATAATGGCAGCAAATCCCTGATAATCTCACACTTCATTGTCCCCGCTCCTTTCCAGCCGCTCGATGATCATACATTTCGCACGGTAATAGGTCACTCTCGCCCACGACTCCGATTTCCCGAACAGACGGCTGATATCCCGGTAAGAAAGCTCAGCCATCACGCGTAAGGTAAACACCTCTTTGTAAGGCTCCGGCAGCGCCTGTAAAATCTCCTGGATCCGAAGCCTTTCTGCCCGGGCGATATACTGCTCCTCCGGGCTTTCCTCCCACCGTTCATCCCGCACCGTCTCCACGCCCACAAAAGGCTTTCTCTTCCGCAGGTATGCAAAATACTCATGCTTGGCAATCTGGCACAACCAGACAGACATCTTGCATGTCCCGCGGAATTTCCCCAGATTTTCAAAAGCGATGGAAAATGTGGACTGGGTCAGCTCCTCGGCGATGTCTTCGCTGCCGCTTAATTTCAGCAGAAAATTATAGACATCCCGCAGATATTCTACATAGACCTTCTCAAAATCCTGCACCCATTCCACCTCCCCTACTTATAAGAGTAAAAAATTTCGGTTTCGTTACAAAAAATTACAAAAAAGGATAAAAAAACTACCAATCAAAAAATTGATTCGTAGTTTTTTTGTATACAGGTTCAACACGACCCATGCTGTCTTTTTATTTTTCTATATCTGTCCCTCTAAGACTTCCTTTACTTTGGCGATAGCTGCATCAATGCCCTCCGGGTTCCTGCCCCCTGCCTGCGCCATATTCGGGCGTCCGCCTCCGCCCCCGCCGACCAGCGCGGCGATCGCTTTGATCAGATTACCGGCATGGGCACCCTTATCTACTGCTTCCTTCGTAGCCATAGCCATCAGGCTGACCTTGCCGTCCACAGATGACGCCAGCACTACAACGCCCTCGCCGAGCTTATCTTTAAGCTGGTCACCCAGGTCGCGCAGTCCGTTCATATCCACGCCCTCTACCTTCGCGGCGAGGAGCTTAACTCCCCGGACCTCGGTCACCTGATCCATCACATCGCCCATGGCATCCTTGGCAAGCTTGCCCTTAAGGCTCTCCACCTCGCTGCTTAACGCCTTATTCTCAGCGATCAGGCCTCTGATCTTCTCCGAAAGCATATCCGGCTTTGCCTTAACAAGCTTCGCCGCCTCCATAAGCTTTTTCTCAAGTCCGCTATAATAATCGAGAAGCCCTCCTGCCGTCAGTGCCTCGATACGCCTTACCCCGGCCGCGACACCAGTCTCGGAGATGATCTTAAACGCCGTGATCACGCCCGTATTCTCCACATGGGTACCCCCACAGAATTCCTTCGAGAATTCACCCATGCTCACTACTCGGACGATATCCCCGTATTTCTCACCGAAGAGCGCAGCCGCACCCGTCTTTTTCGCCTCCTCGATCGGCATATTCTCAGCCTTCACCGGAAGACGGCTCATGATCTGCGCATTGACGATCTCCTCCACCTTCTTGATCTCCTCTTGGGTCATAGCGGAAAAATGGGTGAAGTCAAAGCGGAGCCTGTCTGCGTTAACTGAGGAGCCTGCCTGCTCCACATGATTGCCGAGCACCAGCTTAAGCGCCTTCTGCAGAAGATGGGTGGCGCTGTGGTTATTGGCGGAAAGGGCGCGTTTCTTCGCATCAATCTCAAGGGTCACCGTGTCACCGGTCTTTACCATCCCTTTCCTGACACAGCCCTTGTGCCCGATCTTCCCACCCGGGAGCTTTAACGTATCCGTCACAGCGAACGCAAAATCCCCGGCACGGATAACTCCCGTATCCGCCTCCTGGCCGCCGCTTGTGGCATAAAAGGGCGTCTCTTCTACAAAGACCGTACCTTCCTCCCCATCAGATAACGCTTCCACAACCTCTGTATTTGTCGTAAGAACGGTGACTTTTGACGTACAGGAAGTCCTGTCATAGCCCACAAATGTACTGGTCACCGACGCATCTATGGCGTCATAGACACTGGCCTCTCTTCCGCTGTAGCTGTGCTCGCCGAAGGTTCCCTTCGCCTTCGCCTTCTGCTCCTCTACCGCCTGTTTAAAGCCCTCTTCGTCAATGGAAAGCCCCTTCTCCTCCAGGATCTCTATGGTCAGGTCAACCGGGAAGCCGTAAGTATCGTAGAGACGGAACGCCTCCTCGCCGGAGAGAACCTTCTGGCCCTTCTTTACCATCTCCTCCTCCATCCCCGCAAGGATGGAAAGCCCCTGGTCGATCGTCTTGTTAAACTGCTCCTCTTCCTTCGTGATCACCTTGTAGATAAAATCACGCTTCTCCTCAAGCTCCGGATAGCCATCCTTGGAGCCTTCGATCACTGTCCCGGCAAGCTCCACAAGGAATTCCCTGTCGATGCCAAGGAGCCGCCCGTGGCGGCTGGCACGCCGAAGAAGCCGCCTTAATACATAGCCGCGGCCGCTGTTAGACGGCAGTATCCCGTCGGAGATCATAAAGGTCACGGAACGGATATGGTCGGTAATGACACGCACAGACACATCCGTCTCCCCGCCATTTCCATAGGCCACTCCCGCCATCTTACATACATGCTCCCTGAGCGCAAAGAGCGTGTCGATATCAAACATGGAATCCACGCCCTGTACCACGCATGCCAGACGCTCTAACCCCATGCCTGTATCGATATTCTTCTGCTCAAGCTCCGTATAATTGTTATGCCCGTCGTTGTCAAACTGGGTAAATACATTGTTCCAGATCTCCATGTAACGGTCGCATTCACAGCCCACGGTACAATCCGGCTTCCCGCAGCCGTACTCCTCACCCCGGTCATAATAAACCTCCGAGCAGGGACCGCACGGCCCTGAGCCATGTTCCCAGAAATTATCCTCCTTGCCAAAGCGGAAGATCCTCTCCGCCGGGATGCCGATCTTCTTATTCCAGATCTCAAACGCCTCGTCATCATCCAGATAAATAGACGGGTACAGCCTGTCCGCTTCAAGGCCCACCACCTCGGTCAGAAACTCCCATGTCCAGTGGATGGACTCATCCTTAAAATAATCGCCGAAGGAAAAATTCCCCAGCATCTCAAAAAATGTACCATGGCGGGCAGTCTTTCCCACGTTCTCGATATCACCCGTACGGATACACTTCTGGCAGGTCGTCACGCGCCTGTTCGGCGGGATCTCCTCCCCGGTAAAATATGGTTTTAACGGCGCCATACCGGAATTGATGAGCAAAAGGCTCTTATCGTTATGGGGCACCAGCGAAAAACTCTTCATGGCAAGATGATCCTTGCTCTCAAAAAACTCAAGGAACATTCTTCTTAATTCGTTTACTCCGTATTTCTTCATCTTGTTCTCCTCAAATCTACAAATCTACTTATATAATCACTATTTTCTAATTATAATGACGGAAAGTGTATTTGTCAACGACTGGTGAGGCGGGAAATTCAGATTCCATCCATAGACCAATACGGGCAGTCCAACGGAATCTTTATCACTGGATATAAGAGCTTTGGCCAAGTAACAGGATGGGTAAACCAGGCACCTCTTTACCACACTAATTGTCATCTGTTCTGTCTGTTTTGTTTTTTCCTTATCCATAGAAATGGCGATTATGCCGCCTTCTTCCTTAGCCTTCCATCCGGATTTCGCCTGTACGAAAATTTTTTCTGTCTTTTTTCGTGACAATGGATATATTGGAACCTTTGATGCCAGATTTTTCGTGCCGAGCTTAACCTGCTTTGCAGGATTGATATACTTGATCGACAGAATCTCTCCATTTCTCAGATTCTTTCCAGCCATAATGTAATATCAGAAATATATCATTCAGCAGATGGATCTGCTTTTAGATATACAGAATAAAGAATAAAAAACCGACAACACAAAAGAGAACACTTAGACGGCCAAAATATCAGTCCTCCAAATGTTCCCTGTTTTTAAATGCGCCGTTTTAAATAGACAATCCCGAAAGATACGTATTGTCAACTTCGGCAAACTTCTCCATCTCTACCGCCTCGGCAAGCGCCGCGTCTACAGGCATCTTACCCAGCACCGGAATATCAAGCTCCGCCGCAATCTCCTCCACATGGCTCTCCCCGAACACGGAAATCTTCTTCCCGCAGTCCGGGCATACAAGATAGCTGTAGTTCTCCACGATGCCGAGTACCGGGATATTCATCTGCCGCGCCATGCCGTAAGCCTTTTTCACAATCATCTTCACCAGATCCTGAGGAGAAGAGACGATCACCACACCGTCAACCGGGAGAGACTGGAATACCGTCAGCGGCACGTCTCCCGTTCCCGGCGGCATGTCCACGAACAGATAGTCAAGCTCGCCCCACATCACGTCCGTCCAGAACTGGGTCACCACATTTGCAATGACCGGGCCTCTCCAGATGACCGGGTCCGACTCATTTTCCAGGAGGAGGTTGATGGACATGATCTTCGTGCCGTCCGCCGCCTCCCGGGGGAAAATACCGCTCTCATCGCCCAGAGCCTTCTCATGGACTCCGTACATCTTCGGGATGGATGGCCCCGTGATATCCGCGTCCAAAATCCCAACCTTATATCCTTTCTTACGCATCATCCTTGCAAGAGATGCCGTCACCATCGACTTTCCGACGCCTCCCTTGCCGCTGACCACGCCGATTACCTTCTTGATATCAGAAAACTGGTTCATCGGTTTCCGAAAATCCACCGGCTTGCTGCTACATGAATCCGCATGGGCGCACCCCGCGCAGTCAGACGGCGAGCAGCCGTTTTGCTGTTGTTCCTCAGCCATAATATCCACCTTCCCTTTCAAAAGAACTTGAGGGGCAGACATGCTGCCCCCGTACTTATCTACTCAACCGCCGCGATGACCTCAATCTCGCACAGCACGTTCTTCGGCAGCGTCTTCACCGCCACGCAGCTCCTCGCCGGCTTGGAAGTAAAATACTTCGCATACACTTCATTGAATGCCGCAAAATCGCCCATATCCGCCAAAAAACATGTGGTCTTAAGAACCTTGTCAAAAGAAGTTCCCGCCTCTTTAAGCACCTCGCCCATATTTTTGCAGGCCTGCTCTGTCTGCTCCGCAATCGTCTCCGCCTCAACCGTATCCGTAACCGGATTGATCGGAATCTGCCCCGCAGAATAGAATATCCCATTGTGTACATACCCCTGCGAATACGGTCCCAATGCCTTCGGCGCCTTATCTGTCGCTACAACTTTCATAATAACCTCTCCTTTTCTTCATCGTAAATAGCTGTTGCTGTCTCCTATTGTACTACCTTTTCGGGTGATTTATCAACAACAAATTGCCTTCCAGCCTCATCCGATTCTCAGATTCCTCCAAATCAGATTTAATCCTCTCCCACGCCACTTCTTTTTTTCTTCTCTTTGAATACTCCAAAACATTGTCTACATAGAGTTCAACCATCCGGTATTCTTCCTTCGACAGCGTATCTATTTTTTGAGTAAGCTCTGTCGTAATCATAAAAATCCTTCTTTCATCAATCTGTTTACTTATATTGTAACAAAAACTCATGCAAATTACACGATTATTTTCAGATATCCCCAAATAATTCCTGCTGGGGCACACACCTCTCCCGCCCGAATCTTTTCACGGCAAATCCCCCTGGCAGTTTTGACAGTAAACACTTCCCCTGCCCCCAATCACCGTCCTGCTTAAGGCATTCCCGCAGTTGGGGCAGGGTTCACCGCCGTGTCCGTACACCTGCAGAAACGGCGTATTCCGGTAATCCTGTCCTTTTGTTTTTAAATATTCTTCCGGCGTGATACGGTTTTTTTCAATGAAATAAGACAGGCATCCGGGGATTTCTGCGGCAAGCCTCTCCCACTCTTTTCCATCCAGGCTGTCTGCCGGACGGGCCGGACAGATTTTTGACCGGAATAGAATCTCATCCGAGTAAATATTCCCAATCCCTGCAACAACTCTTTGGTCAAGCAGGCACTCCTTGACCGCCTTTCTCCGCTTTCCCAGACAGCCCTGCAGATATCCGGCCGTAAGATTCACATCAAAAGGCTCAAGCCCTAATTTCCCCATCCCGCTGAACGTATCTTCTTCATCCTTTTCGAGCAGCCAGAAACGCCCAAACCGCCGGGTGTCAGAAAAGCGCAGTTCCTTTTCGCTGCCCAGACGGAAAATCAGGTGCGTGTGCTTTTCCAGCGGAGCATCCGGCGGGGTTACAAGCAGACACCCCGTCATTCTGAGGTGCAGGACGATTCTGTCTCCGCTTTCCAGCAGAATGATCAGGAATTTCCCGCGCCTGTCCACTGCTGAAATAATCTGACCCTCAATATCCGCGCAGAACATTTCAGCCGCCGGATGAGCGATCACGTCTGTACGGTTGGCGGTAACTTTGCAGATTTTCATGTCCTTTATCTGAGGTTCAATTATTCTTCTTATCGTTTCAACTTCAGGTAACTCAGGCACCTCGCCCGCCCCCTCTCCCTGCCGACTTTTTAATTTCGCTGTGGTAGAAATAATTGACGATAACAGGCGGGGCATCGAAAGGTCTTGTCATGCTGTCATCGTTGGTCACATAATCAAGCCCGGTTTCTTTTGCCCACGCCTGCAACTCTGCATCAAGGCTTTGCCAGTAGCTGTGGTCATTCCCCACATAGATTTCTTTGTATAATGCTGCCAGCTGCGGGTATTTTTCTCTAATATACTCCATAATAGCCGCTTTGTAGCCGCCCCTCAGATTGAGGTTTTCAAGCCAGATCAGATTACACTTATCCTTCACCCGCTCCACAATCGCCTTTACATCAGTAATGCCGGGGAAAATCGGCGAAATAAAACAGGTCGTGCGGATTCCCGCCTGATGGAATTCTTTCATGGCGGCAAGCCTGCGCTCGATGGATACGGCCCTTTCCATATCCTCCCGGAATGTTTCGTCAAGAGTATTGACAGACCACGAGACACGGGCATCGGGAAATGTTTTTATCAGCTCCAGGTCGCGCAGGACCAGGTCTGATTTTGTAGCAATAGAAAGCTTAGCCCCGCTGCCTTTCAATTGCTCAAGCAGAGCTTTTGTACGCCCATACTGTTCCTCCTGAGGATTATACGGGTCTGTGACCGAACCGATAAACAGCTCTTTCCCCGCATATTTCCCGGGATTTTTTATTTCTTTCCAATACTTCACATCGAGAAATCCGCCCCACGGTTCGGGATGATTTGTAAATCGTTTCATAAACGAGGCGTAGCAGTATCTGCAGGCGTGGGTACAGCCGACGTAAGGGTTTACGGAATATTCGCACACCGGCAAATTCGATTTTGACAGAATGCTTTTTACTTCAATTTCCTGAATGATTGGAAAATCCATGATTACCACGCTCCCATATGTATATTGTTGTCCGGCCTTCGGCTGTACTGTTCCAGAACCATCTCATCCTCCTTCGGATACCCGATTCCGATAAAACACGGAGTCATCCAGCCGTGCGGTACGCCAAGCCGTTCAAGTACAATTTGTGCTCCTTATTCAGCGGAATACGCAGGGAGTAGCCAAGTCCCTCGTTTATGACGGCAAGCATGATATTTTCCGCGACGCACCACGCAGTGGAGAGCGGATTCAGCTTGCTGACCCACTCGGCATTTAACCTGGAACATTTGAATAACGGAACAATCACATAAGGGCAGTCAACCAGCATGGTATACTGCCGCGGCATAGCGTAAGCATACATTTTCTGCGCCAGGTTAAGTTTTCTGTTTTCATATTTATGAATATCGAATCTGTCGGCTATGTACTTTGCGTAGCTAAAAGCATTTTCTTTCTCTTCTTTCGTGTGAAGGACAATAAACTGCCAGTTTCGATAGTGATCCCAGGACGGAGCCTTCATGCCTGCCTCAATGATCCGTTTGATCACTTCAAAGTCAACATCCTTTTTTGTCCACTCTCTGCTTGTCTTCCTCTTATCTACAACTTCACTGAATTCCATCTTTCATTATCTCCTTTCTTTTGCACGAAACGTCTTCTGCGCCCCCTGCACCACAGTATCATCCGGTTTCAACCCGCCCAGCAGCAATGGCGATGACGGGTCATGGAGCTTATAATTTTCAAAAGCTTTACGGGAATTTTTATTTGCATAACAATATTTACAGCCGTTCATGCAAGTATCGTATGCACCGATATCACGGCTTTCTATACAATGGCAGCCCTGCCTTGCGCCCTTGTGCTTTAAATTTCTGAATGCAACCCCGTTTGCATTTCCGAGAATGTCAAGCGTCATACAGCCCGAAGAGTGAATCCCGTACTTCGAAAAATCTCCGTTTGTGCCGCAGGTCTGAATATAGATGCCGTACTTTTCGGTAATCTGTCCAAGACCCTGCGCCAGCCTCTCCCTGTCATCTTCCGTAAGCGGAATCAGTTCGGGCATATTGTATTCCAGTTTTTTATACATCTCCACAAAGCTGAAAATGCACCGGTCAATATAGGGCGAGAGCTTTCCCGCCATGCGCTCAAAGGTTTCAAAATGCCTCTCTATAGTGTAATCTTTTGTCAGCAGAACAGGATCGTATCTCCACGCAACGCGCTGCCTCCCGACTTGTCCTGACAACCGGGCCAGCGTTTCCATGCTCTCATCAATCGGCGGCACGCCCGGTTCAATGTCTTTCCCATAAGCAGTAATCGTGTAGTGAAAGTAGGTGTTGAATCGATTCGTGATTTCGTGAAGTCCGGGCAGAATCGGCTTATAGTTTTTTGAACAGAACACCACGCAGTCCACCTTGTCAGGCGTCAGTTCATATCGGGTCACTTTGTTCGGAAACAGCGGATTGCGCGAGAGCACATACCCCTCCTCAAATCTTCGCAAAAGCCATTCAGTATAAAATTGGACGGTATCGGTCCGCCCGCCTGTGTTAAGTATCATAGCGTCCTCCTTTTTTCTGAAATCCTGCGTAATTTTAAGCTCACCGTTTCCTGAACTGTCACTTTGGACCGTCACCCTGATTTATCAGTTTCGCAAGGTTTTCCGTAAATGTCCTTGACAGGTCAATGAGCTGCTTTTGTTCCCTGGCAGTAAACATGGACATTGCCGTGTCCTCCGCCCAAGTGATATGACGGACAACTCTTTCACAGTAAGCCCTGCCCGCATCCGTCATCCTCACCAGTTTCTCCCGCTTGTTTTCTTTTCGTTCTTCAACCGTCACATACGCCTCCTTAAGCAGGTTCTGTATGATCAGATTGACCGTCTGCTTAGACTGAAATGTCCGGCTGCAGATACTTTTCTGTGTCATCCCTTCCTTTGCGTAAAACAGGACGTTGACAACCAGCAGCGTCTTCATCAGCATTCCGTTGCGTTTGGCATATTCATCATATAAAGCAAACTGCTCATCCCGGAATTTGCAGTACAGATAAGCATTTTTCCTGTCTTCCTTCGTCATCCCATCACCCCTAAGGTCAATTTATTGACTGTTATATTATAAAACTTTTCCTATGATTTGTCAAGAAATCATCTGCCATTCACTCTTGTATCATTTTCTCACGGTTTGTGCCGTAAATACACAAACCGCATCCGCATAAAATTAACACTTTATCCAGGGGAAAAAATAGTTTATAATAAGAAACAGGCATTGCGAAACCCGGTTACGATACCATGTCATTGTGCAACTTATAATTCTGACACAGACACGCTCTCGCTCCAAGTTTACCGCAGCGGTACGTAGCTGTCAAAATACGGCAGCTAAGTACCGGCGGTAATCTAAGGTCTGCTTATGGAATATATAAGTTGCACAATTCGGTACCGAAAAGCCAGGGTTTTGCAGCCGCCCGCCATCAGAAATCAAGAAAGGAGCATAAAACATGGCAAAAGAACGATTTGTAGAAACCTATTCACAGGGAGTGGCCAACATCCGAAAAATCATTGTAGACACAGAAACCGGAGTAAATTACTTACTGCTGTCATCAAACATGACAAGCGGCTGCGGAGTAACCGTCTTAGTAGACCAGGACGGCAAACCCATCATCACCCCCGTCAGCTCCTGCAAATAATCAAATATCCCGCGGCAGCCGCCAAACACGCATACACACAACCATGCCCGTTTGGCTCACTCCCCGCGGGAACAAACCGCCATCCCATCAATCAGATTTCGTTCCACACACTCTCTCCCATCACACAACCCTCCCCCGGCATATACAATCTCGCGCCAACACTCTCTTTCGCCAACACCCTCTCGCGCCAACACTCTCTTTCGCCAGCAATCTCTCGCCGCACATCTCTCTCAATACGCACGCCCCTCTCGCCAGCACACAGCTCCTCCGGCAGTATCATCCGGAGGAATCCCGTAAAAAAGCGCCGGTACTTAGCGAGGTTTCCCACGAGCTTAGTACCGCTGCGCTTTTTTCAGAGCGAAAGCGAGGTGACGAGGATGATACTGCCGGAGGGGCGTCCTGGTGAGAAACGTCCTGCGTCCCGACGAGAGATGCCCGCACCCCTTTTACATCTCCCGCGTCACATCCCTAAGCCACTTATATTTCCGATACCTCCACCAGCAAATCGGCATCTTAATTATCTCATCGCTCATCAATATCACATACACCACCGGCACGCTTGCATGGAAATAAAACGCCGCCGCAGCGCCCAGCAGGATGGAGCACCCCCACATGGTAGATACATCCATCACAAGCCCGAACCGCGTATCGCCGCCGGAGCGGAAGATTCCGCACACCATCGTCGTATTGAACGCCTGCCCCACCACAAAATAGGACATGACAAAAAACATGAACCCCAAGTATCTCCTGGACACCGCCGACAGCGTAAGCACGCTGCTCACCAGCGGCCCTAAAAGCAGGATAAGCACCCCGCCCATGATGCCGAGCACCAGCGAAAGAACCGTAAATTTCCGCGCATAAGCCCTGGCATACTCAAGTTTCCCCTCGCCCAGCGTCTTGCCGAGCCAGATTGCCGTAGCTCCGGAAATGCCGAACACCACCACCTGGGCAAGCTGCCTCGCCACCTGCGCCACCGAGTTAGCCGCTACCGCCTCGCTCCCCAGATGCCCGATGATTGCCGTATTTGCGGAAGTCCCAAGCCCCCACATCAATTCATTTATCACCACCGGCATCGCGTAGCGGATATAATCCGACAAAAGCAGCGGGTCAATGTGGAGCAGGTTCCTCATGCGGATTTTCACAATCTTATTCTGATACCTGGCATACAAAAGCACCATCGCCGTCTCCGTGACGCGGGCGCACAGCGTTCCGATGGCAGCCCCCGCAATCTCAAGCCTGGGCGCCCCGAAAAGCCCGAAGATCAGCACCGCATTGATAACGATATTCACAAGGAGCGACACAAAATAAACCACCGTCGCCACCACAACCCGCTCAATGCTCCGCATGATATTTAAGTAAACCTGGGTCACCGCCATAAACACGTAAGAAAGCCCCACGATTCGCAGATACTTTGCGCCCTCAAAGATTACCTCCCCGTCCGAGGTAAAGATGCCTACAAGCTGCTCCGGCATAAGAAGAGCCAGCACCGTGAACGCCGCCGCGATGACGATGCCGCCGCTAAGCCCCATCCCCAGTATTTTTTCGATGGTCGCCGTATCCCGCTTGCCCCAGTACTGGGCAGTCAGCACCGTAGCCCCCGCCGTGATGCCGAAAAACACAAGCATCATGATAAACTGTATCTGCCCCGCTAAGGAAGAGCCTGACAGCACCTTCTCCCCCACTCTCCCCAGCATAAATACATCCGTCGCCGTAACCCCCACATTGATGAGGTTCTGGATTGCCATAGGAAAGACGAGGGCAAATACGCTCCGGTAAAACCCTTTCCAGTTAATATTCAGATCATTCGTGGTTTGCCGCTTTATATATCTCATACATTTCCTGCGCGCCCAGCTTTTTAAAGCAGCCAAGTTTCACCGTATCGCCCTTCGTCGCGCTGTCCGCCATCTTCCTTAAAGCATCGTCGGAAAGCACGCCGATCTTCATCTCCCCGATACAAGTCGGCATATGTAAGAAACGGAAAAACTCCTCCGTCGCCTCTATCGCTAAGACCGCAGTCTCCTCCTCTCCTTTATCCTCAATCTTCCACACGTTCCTTCCGAAACGCGCAAATCTCGCCGCGTCAAGCTTATACACATATCTCGCCCAGCTCCCCCATACCGCGGAAAGGGTCGCCCCGTGAGCCTCGTCAAACATGCCGCCAATCTCATGCCCCAGCTTGTGGCAGGCAAAATCCTTCGGGCGGCCAAGCCCCGTAAGATTATTGTGGGACAGGCTCCCGCACCACATAATCTCACTCATGGCATCGTAATCTTCCTGGTTCTCATAGGCAATCTTTCCGTTCTTGATAACGGTACGCATCAATCCCTCCGCTATCTCGTCCGTGAGCTGATTTCCCGAGACAGGCGTAAAATACCGCTCCAGCGTATGCATCAGGATATCCACGATGCCGCAGGAAAGCTGGTATTTTGGCAGTGTATAGGTAAGCTCCGGGTTCATCAGCGCAAATTTCGGGCGAACGATGTCCGAGTTAAAGCCCGCTTTCTTCCCCGTCTCCGCGTTGGTCAGCACCGCAGAATCACTCATCTCGCTGCCCGCCGCAGATATGGTCAGCACCGCGCCCACAGGTTTCGCCTCCGTTACAGATGCCTTTCCCATCCACACATCCCAGATGTCCGTCTCCGGGTTCGCCGCGCCCACGGCAACCGCTTTCGCCGTATCAATGACGCTGCCGCCGCCAACGGCCAGGATAAGCTCCGCCTGAAAATCAATGGCCCTCTTAACGCCCTCCCTTGCCAGGGAAAGGCGCGGGTTCGGCTGTACGCCCGAAAGCTCCTGAAACACAATCCCTTCCCCGTCAAGAGACGCCTTGATCCTGCCAAGCAGCCCGCTCCTTACCACACTGCCGCCGCCGTATACAAGCAACACCCGGGAAAACCCGAATTCCTTCGCAAGCTTACCCGCCTCTTTTTCAGCGTCCTTGCCAAACACGATTTTCGTCGGCATGTATTGTACAAATTTCTGCATATATTTCCCTCCATTCTTAAAAACAGTTCCGTTCGTTTCCGCGGAACTTTTATACAGTCTGATTCTGATTGTATCACAAAAAAACTCCCGCGAGTAGAGGGAATTTAAAAAAGCCTCCATTGTTTTTCTGAGGCTTAATGAAAGAGATTTCAATTGGCTAGATTGGGGGAGTGATGTTCCCAGGACGGCGGTTCGGAGATTCCCTTCCTCTAAGCAGACTGGGCAACGCTCCGGCGAACTAACCCCTTACGGAGACTAAGAAATTCAGGAAAGCCTTCATTTCTAAGTCTCCGTAGAGGGTGGATTTCGCCTTCGCTAAAAGCGCCCTGAAAGGCCTGCTTAGAGGAAGGGAATCTCCGAACCGCCTGTTTACTGGAAATGGCGCTCCAGCCGCATATCCAAAGATTTTCCTGCAGAAAAGCATTTAGGAGAACTGCCTTTCAAGATTCTTGAGGGAAAATTCCACATTTTTCCTTGGACACGCAAGGTTGAAACGGACGAATCCTTTTCCTGCCTGTCCGAAAAATTCACCGTCATTTACAAGGACATGACAGTTTTCGCTGAGATATTCTTTGATATCTCCCTGCCCAATCTCTGTTTCAGAAAAGTCCACCCACACGAGGTATGTTCCCTCGGGTTTTCGCACCTTTAGCGCCGGGATGTGTTCATGGATGTAATTCACAAAGTAATCCAGGTTGTCCTCCACATAGGCGTTCATCTGCGCCAGCCATTCTGCCGACTCCTCGTAGGCCCCAATCAGCGCCTCCTCTGCAAAGGCATTGCACTCGCTTACATGATGTACGGCAAGGAATTTTTTAAAACACTCCCGAATCGTTTCGTCCTCGATGATGCAGTTGGCAACGTGGACGCTTGCCAGGTTAAAGGGCTTAGAAGGCGACGTGCAGGTAATGCACTTTACGCCCATCTTACGGCAGATAGGCGCAATCATCTGATGCCTGTGTCCCCTTGTCACGATATCACTGTGGATGTCATCGGAAATAATGGCAATCTTATGCTGCGCGCAGATGGAGACGAGCCGCTTTAGCTCCTCTTCCTTCCACACCCTCCCCGACGGGTTGTGGGGATTGCAGATAAGCATCGCCTTCGTCCTGTCTGTTATCTTTTTCTCCAAGTCCTCAAAGTCCATCGTATAATAACCGTCCTCATTTTTAAGCTCACTCTCCTTAAGGATGCGCCCGCTGTCACGGATTACCTTAAAAAACGGCCCGTACACCGGAGTCTGGATGATGACCTCATCTCCCTCCTCCGTCACCGCCTGTAGACCCGCAAACAGCCCTAACACCACATTGGGAACATAACAGATCCAGTCCTTCTCTATCGGATAATCGTGCCGCTCCTTCATAAAATGAATCACCGCGTCATAATAATGCTCCGATAAAAACTGATACCCGAACGCACCCTTCCTGGCAGCGCGCACAAGCCGCTTCGTGATGGCAGGAGCCACCTCAAAGTCCATGTCCGCAACCCACATAGGCACAACGCCATCCTTCACAAAAGGCGCGTCCCACTTGTCACAATTCGTATTTCTTCTTTCAATTCCCTGTTCAAAACGATTCATCATCTCAACCATCCTTTATAACTCCAGCCGCATAATCTCCGAGTCGCACCCATTATGGAACTGCGGGCAGGACGCACAGTCCGAGATCGGCGGCGCATCCTCCCGCGGAATCACCGCGAACCCCAGCTTTTTGTAAAAGCCCGGCACCTTCGCCGTAAGCAGGAGCCGCTTGGCATCCCACGCCTTTGCCTCCTCGATCATATACTCCACAAGTTTCCTCCCAAGTCCCTTTCCCTGATACGCCTTCTCAACAGCCACCGAGCGGATCAAGAACTCTCCGTATGCCTTAGCAAGAGAGCCTCCGCCGATACGCTTTCCGCTTTTCTTATCAATCAGCTCAAAGCAGACCAAAAGCCCCTCCGGGTCCGGGTCGTCCGGCTTGAATTCAAGCCCCGCCTCGATAAACATGGGCAGCATGTCCTTAAAGTTCATGGATTTTTTTATCTCCACCAAATCCTCATCCGCCGCGTCCTTCCCGGAAAGCTTAAGAAACTCCCTCGTCCTCTCCTGTCTCGGATGCTCAAGGACCTCCTTTGCAGGCCCTTCCTCAACAATTTTTCCACCGTCCATAAACACCACCCTGTCAGCCACCTCCTTTGCAAACTGCATCTCGTGGGTCACGATAAGCATCGTAAAATGCGCCCTGGCAAGCTTTCGAATCACTTCCAGCACCTCCTGCACCCACTCCGGGTCAAGGGCAGATGTAGGCTCGTCAAAAAGCAGCACATTCGGCTCCGTCGCCATAGAGCGGGCAATCGCCACCCGCTGCTGCTGCCCGCCGGAAAGGGTGATGGGGAACTGCCCCATCTTCTCCTTCATGCCCACCTTTTCCAGATAGCTGACCGCCGTCCTTTCCGCCTCTTCCTTTTTCATCTTCTTTGCCGTGATCAGCGGCTCCATCACATTATGGAGCACATCCTTGTGGGAAAAGAGATTGTAATTCTGAAAGATCATGGCAGAATGTTTCCGCAGCTCATGGATTTCCTTCTTGGATGCCTTCCCTGCCGTAACCGTGATATCCCCTATAGTGATGGAGCCCGTATCCGGCGTCTCCAGGTAATTCATGCACCGAAGGAGCGTAGATTTCCCTGTGCCGGAAGAACCGATGACCGCCACCACTTCACCTTTCTTTATCTCAAGGTCAATGCCCTTGAGCACCTCAAGGCTCCCGAAAGTTTTATGTAAATTCTGTATCTTTATCATCTGTCCGCCCCTTTGCCTTATCTATTATACCCGACTGCCAGCCGTTTTTCAACTGCCGCCTCGACACGTTCCAATATCAAAATGATTACCCAGTACAAAAGCATCAGCACCATATACGCCTCAAAGTAGTTAAAGGTCACCGATGCCCTGAGGCTCGCCGTCGCCGTAATCTCGATGACCCCGATGGTAAATGCCATGGACGTTCCCTTCACGATATCCACCAGGTTGTTAAAAAGCGACGGGACCGCCACCCGGGTAGCCTGGGGC